>JBEDDY010000001.1:0-4053 GCA_041176025.1 Actinomycetota bacterium
ACCTGTACTCGTGCTTCCCGTCCGCGGTCCAGTTGGGTGCGAAGTCCCTCGGCCTCGACATCAACCGTCAGCTCACCCGCACCGGCGGTCTGCAGTTCGGCGGCGGGCCGTGGAACAACTACGTCATGCACGCGATCGCGACGGTCGTCACCGAACTGCGCGCCAAGCCGGGCGAGAAGGGCCTGGTGTGGGCGAACGGTGGCTACACCACGAAGCACGCCTTCGGCGTCTACGCAACCGAGCCACCGAGGAACGGTTTCACCTACGACTACCCGCAGGACCAGATCGACGCGCTGCCGAGCCGCACACTCGCGTCACCGGCGGAGGCTGCCGGGACCGCGACGATCGAGGGCTACTCGGTCATGCACGATCGTGACGGGAACCCCGAGCGGGTCATTGCGTCGTGCCTGCTGGCCGACGGCCGTCGCGCATGGGGTGACTCGGTGGATGCATCCCTCGGCCGCGACATGTGCACGAACGAATTCGTCGGCACCACCGTCACGCTCGACGCAGAGGGCGTTCTCCACGCATCATGAGCGACACGTTCCCCCGGCAGCACGCGCGCACGCAACGCCTGACACTGGGGGAACCGCGCAACTTCACGGTCTCACCGGACGGGATGCGCGTGGTGTTCGCACGCTCCGCGACGGGCAGCGACCCGGTGAACATGCTGTGGGTGCTGGACGTGGAGGGCGGCACCGAACGGTTGGTGCTCGACCCGCGGAACATCCCCGCCGATCTCGCCGCATTGACCGACGAGGAGAAGCGCAGGCGGGAGCGTGCCCGGGAGGGAGCGGGCGGTGTCGTCACGTACTCGTGCGATGCGCGGGTCACGAAGGCAGTCACGATCCTCGGTGGCCAGGTCGTCGTCGTCGACCTGTTGACCGACGGCGTATCCACACCCGCCATCGCGCCCGGCGTCTTCGACGCACGGCTCTCCCCCGACGGGTCGCGCATTGCGTACGTACGCGGTCCCTCGCTGTGCGTCAGTGACCTCGACGGCAACGAACGGGTCATCGCACGCGAGGACACCCCGAACGTCACGTGGGGTTCGGCCGACTTCATCGCCGCCGAGGAAATGGGACGCCAGCGCGGCTACTGGTGGTCCCCCGACGGGGCCCACATTGCTGCGTGCCGTGTGGACGAGTCAGCGGTCGACGTGTGGCACGTTGCGGACCCCGCACATCCCGAACGTCCGGCGGCGGAGCACCGGTACCCCGCCGCGGGCACGACGAATGCCTCTGTCGACCTGTTCGTCATCAACGTGACGACAGGTTCGCGCGTACCGGTCACGCTGCCCGGTCACCGCGAGTACATCAACTCGGTCAGCTGGACCGACGGCGGCCTCATCGCACAGACACAGACCCGCGACCAGCGCGCTGTCACCGTCAGCACCATCGACCCCGCCACCGGCGACTGCACGACCGTGTTCGAGGACATCGACGATGCCTGGGTGGAACTCGTGCCCGGGGTGCCGTTCGTCGATTCGCACGGCCACTTGGTGACATGCGCCGACCGCGACGGCACACGACGTGTGCTGGTGGACGGCGCAGTCGTCACTCCCCGCCACCTGCAGGTGCGCAGTGTGGTCTCGGGCGGCACCCGCATCGTGTTCACCGCGAACGAGACCGACACTCCGTGGGTGCACAACGTGTTCAGCGTGAACCCCGACGGGTCGGACCTGCAGAACATCCATCCGTTGGATGGCATCGTCTCGGCCACCGCGGTCGGCTCCACCACGGTGGTGCGCACGTCGTCACTGGCCTCCCCGCGTGCGGCATTCACCGTGCTACTCGACAACCGCGAGATCGGCATTCACTCGCACGCCGAGGAACCACTGGTGTCACCGAACGTGCGCATCACGACGGTCGGGCCGCGCCGCATCCCCGTGGCCGTCATCACCCCGCGGGACGGCCGTGACACCAAACTGCCCGTCCTGTTCGATCCGTACGGCGGCCCGCACGCGCAGCGTGTGCTCTCGTCGAACGCCGCTTTCGCGACCTCCCAGTGGTTCGCCGACCAGGGTTTCGTCGTCGTCGTTGCCGACAACCGCGGCACACCCGGCAAGGGATCCGACTGGGAACGCGACGTTCTCCATGACCTCGCCGGCCCGGTCCTGGAGGACCAGGTGGAGGTCGCGCGTGCGCTCCCGTCGCTGGAGCCCCGTGCCGACATGTCTCGCGTCGGAATCCGTGGCTGGAGCTTTGGTGGCTACCTCGCGGCTCTCGCCGTCCTGCGCGCACCCGACATCTTCCGTTGCGGCATCGCGGGCGCTCCCGTCACCGACTGGCGCCTGTACGACACGCACTACACCGAGCGATACCTCGGCAACCCTGCAGTAAACGACGCCCCCTACGAATCCACCTCTCTCCTGAACGACGCCGACAGGCTGACCCGGCCCTTGCTGGTCATCCACGGTCTCGCCGACGACAACGTCGTGGCGGCGCACACACTGCAACTGTCATCCGCGTTGCTCGCGGCGGGCAAACCGCACGAGGTGCTGCCGCTCTCCGGTGTCACGCACATGACACCACAGGAAGTCGTGGCGGAGAATCTCCTCCTGCACCAACTCGACTTCCTGCGCCGCACCCTCGGCTAGGGGCGAACCCCGCAGACGAATCGGTCACGCCCGGCAAGATCCTGCCGCACGCGGATATCGCCGAATCCCGCGCCGTGCAAGAGGTCTTTCACGGCCGGGCCCTGCGTGTGCCCGATTTCGGTGACAAGCAGACCGCCCGGAACCAACCAATCCGCGGCCCCCGACGTGATGATGCGCAGGTCATCGAGCCCGTCATCACCGGCGATCAGGGCCGTCATCGGTTCCCACTCGCGCACGGATGCCTCGAGTTCACCGTCACCGGTCGCGATGTACGGCGGGTTGCTGACGATGACGTCGACCGCACCGCGCAATGACGCATCGAGTGCGCCGTACCACGAGCCGTGCGCGAACCGTGCGCCGACGGCAGCGCGACCGATGCCCGCCGAGTTCGCGCGCGCCACATCGAGGGCATCCTGCGAAGCATCCGTCATGTGCGCGATGACCGACCCGACCGGTGACTCATCGAGAACGGAAAGGCCGATGGCACCGCTGCCGGTGCCGAGGTCGACGACCGTCGCGGGCACCGAGCGGCCGGCGATGTGGGCAAGGACGATGTCGACGATCAGCTCCGTCTCCGGCCTCGGGATGAGGACACGGCGGTCCACCATCAGGTCGAGCCGGCGGAACCCCCATCTGCCGAGCACGTACTGCAACGGTTCACCGGCGAGGAACCGGCGCACCATCGACTCGATCTGCTTTCCCGCGCGTTCCGGCACCCATTCGTCACGGATCGCACGGAACTCGTCACCGTCGCACCCGCTCGCGGTCTCGCACATCCACCGGGCCGCATTGCGGTCGCCGGTCATCTGCGCGACATGGGGCACCATCGCCGCCCACGTGATGTGCTCCGAGTGGTCGACGCCGTCGCCCATGCTCAGTTGCTGCTTGCCAACTGACGCGCACGCAGGTCAGCCGACAGGGCGTCGATGACGGGGTCGAGATCGCCGGAGAGCGCTGCCTGCAGTTGGTACAGGGTGAAGCCGATCCGGTGGTCCGTGATGCGGTTCTCCTTGTAGTTGTAGGTGCGGATCTTCTCGCTGCGGCCGCCCCCGCCGATCTGCGAACGCCGCTCCGCCGACATCTTCGCTTCCTGCTCGTCCTGGTGCAGCTTCAGAAGTCGCGAGCGCAGGACCTGCATGGCGCGTGCACGGTTCTGCAACTGGCTGCGCTCGTCCTGCATGGCGACAACGACCCCGGTCGGCTTGTGCGTGATGCGCACGGCCGAGTCCGTGGTGTTCACGTGCTGGCCACCGGCACCCGAGGCACGGTAGACGTCGATCTCGAGGTCGTTCTCGTTGATCTCGACGTCGACCTCCTCGGCCTCGGGCATCACCATGACGGTCGCCGACGACGTGTGGACGCGTCCCTGGCTCTCGGTTGCCGGCACACGCTGCACGCGGTGCGGACCACCCTCGAACTTGAGGTGGCTCCACGCGTCGTCGCCCTTGAAGAGC
>JBEDDY010000002.1:0-4589 GCA_041176025.1 Actinomycetota bacterium
GCGTGACGCCCAAGGCAACTGTGCCTGTGCCTCGCAGTCGATTGACGACCACCACGGTCCGGGGGCAGACCACCACCGCGATGCCCAACTGCGGAACCGTCCCCGGCGGCGTGGCGATCAAACCGGTCAGACCCTGAGTCGCCCCTAGCGGAAGTCGCGGCTCGGCACCGTTGCCGGCGCGAACAACGGCGACAGCGACTCGGCCACCACGTTCACCACGCCGTCGGCGCACTCCACACGGCCGCGCACCAGCAACGCGGTTGCATCGCGCGCGACGGCACGGTGCCTGGCCCAGCACCCCTTCGAACACACCACGTTGATGAGACCCGTCTCGTCCTCGAGGCTGATGAACGTGGCACCGCGCGCGGTCATGGGCCGTTGACGGTGCGTGACGACACCGGCCACCAGAATGCGGTCACGGTGCGGCACGGTGGCGAGTTGCTCCGCAGTCAGCACACCCTTGGCATCCAGTTGCCCGCGCAGGAACACCGTGGGGTGACCGTCCGGGGAGATCCCGGTGGCCCACAGGTCCGCGATCGCCTCCTCCACGGGCTCCATGCCCGGCAGCATCGGCGTGGACTGCACGCCCGTGATGCCCTGCAGCGTCATGGCTCCGCCGATGTGCGCTCCCGCCTCCCACAGCGCGTCCCGCCGCGCGTCGCCGAAGGATTCGCCGAATGCGCCTGCCGTGGCGAGTGCCTCGATCTGCTTGCGCGACAGTTGCGGCACGCGACGGCCGAGATCCTCCATGGACGAGTACGGACGGCCCTGCGCGATCGTGCGTGCGAGTTCGGCGCCGATGCCGCGCACCGAACCGATGCCGAGACGCACCGCGTGGCCGCTGACGGAATCCGCGCACGGCTCGAGCGTGGCGGTGTCGGCCGATGCGTTGATGTCCGGCGTGTGCACCACCACCCCGTGGCGTCGCGCATCACGCACCAGCGTGTGCGGCGACCAGAACCCCATGGGCTGGGCATTCAGCAACGATGCGCAGAACACCGCGGGTTCGTGCAGCTTGATCCACGATGACGAGTACACGAGGTACGCAAAGCTCACCGAGTGGCTCTCGGGGAAGCCGTAGTTGGCGAACGCCGCCATCTTGTCGAAGATCTCGTCGGCGACCGCCCCGGTGATGCCGCGTTCCGCCATGCCCTCGTAGAGACGCAGGCGCAGCCGTTCCATGCGCGCGCGTGACCGCTTCGACCCCATGGCCTGGCGCAGCTGGTCGGCCTCGCTGGGCGTGAAGCCGGCGACGTCGATCGCCATCTGCATCAGTTGCTCCTGGAACAACGGGACGCCGAGCGTCTTGCCGAGCGAGTTCTCGAGCAACGGGTGCAGGTACGTGACGGGTTCCTTGCCGTTGCGACGGCGGATGTACGGGTGCACCGAACCGCCCTGGATGGGACCGGGCCTGATCAACGCGATCTCCACCACGAGGTCGTAGAAACGGCGCGGCTTCAGGCGCGGCAACGTGGACATCTGCGCGCGTGACTCGATCTGGAACACCCCCACCGTGTCGGCGCGGCACAGCATGGCGTACACGTCGTCCTCCTGCGGCAACGTGGCCAGGTCGAGCGTGTAACCGCGGACGTCCTCGATGAACCGGATCGCGTTGCTGAGCGCCGACAGCATGCCGAGGCCGAGCAGGTCGAACTTCACGAGGCCGATGGAGGCGCAGTCGTCCTTGTCCCACTGCAGCACGCTGCGGTTCTGCATGCGGCCCCACTCCACCGGGCACACCTCGATGATCGGCCTGTCGCAGATGACCATGCCACCCGAGTGGATGCCGAGGTGCCGCGGCATGTTCTCCACCTCGGCCGCCATCTCCAGCACGAGACCGGGGATGTCGTGGTCGTCGTTCGCCGCGGTGACCGCGACGGTGCCCCACGCGTCCACCTGCTTGCTCCAGGAATCCTGCTTCTTCGGCGAGTGGCCGAGCGCGCGCGCCATGTCGCGCACCGCGGAACGCGACCGGTACGTGATGACGTTCGCCACCTGCGCCGCGTGGTGGCGGCCGTGGCGTTCGTAGACGTACTGGATGACCTCTTCCCTGCGGCCGCTCTCGATGTCGATGTCGATGTCGGGCGGGCCGTCGCGTTCCGGCGAGAGGAAACGCTCGAACAGCAGCCCGAGCGAGACCGCATCTGCCTTCGTGATGCCGAGCGAGAAACACACCGCGCTGTTGGCGGCACTGCCGCGGCCCTGGCAGAGGATGCCGTTCTCCTCGCAGAAACGCACGATGTCCCACACCACCAGGAAGTACCCGGCGAACCCGAGTGCCTCGATGATCCGCAGTTCGTGGTCGATCGTGCGCCACGCACGTGCGCGCAGCGAGAGGTCCTCCGCGCTGTCGGGCGGCCGCATGCCGTAACGGCGCGTGGCGCCGGCATCCACGAGGTTGCGCAGGTGCTGCATCTCGGTGAGGCCCTCCGGGCACGGGAACGGCGGCAGCGACGGGGCCACCAACGAGAGGTCGAACGCAATGCCGGCGCCCACGAACGCGGCGTTGCGCACCACACCGGGATACCGCGCGAACCGGCGTTCCTGTTCCGCACCGGAGCGCAGGTACGCAGTTGCCGCGGGCGACAGCCGGTGGTCGACGTCATCGAGTGCGGCGCGCTGGTGGACGGCGGCGAACGCGGTGGCCAGGCGGTGCTGCGCGGGCACCGCGTACGACACGTTGTTCGTGGCCACGCACTGCAGGTCGAGCTCGGCCGCCATGCGCACGAGATGGTCGTTGCGGATCGTGTCCACCGGGTCACCGTGGTCCCACAGCTCGACGAGGACGTTCCCCCCACCGAACGCGCACACCATCTGCGACAGCGCGCGCTGTGCCGCAGCGGGACCGTGGTCCTCGAACGCACGCACCACCGCACCCTCGCGGCCACCGGTCAGCACGAAGCAGTGGTCGCGCACCGTGGAGGCGACGTCACCCACGCGGAACACCGGTTCGTTCTTGCTGCCCGCCAGCTGGCCCTCGCTGACCGCGCGCGCCATGCGCGCGTACCCCGTGGGACCCTTCGCCAGCAGGACGAGATCACCGTCACCGACGCCGTCGAAACCACCGCACGAGATCTCCGTGCCGAACACGGTGGGTAGCGCAACGGCGCGTGCGGCCTCGGCGAAACGCACGACACCGTAGAGACCGTTGCGGTCCGTCAGCGCGAGCGCATCGAGACCGAGCGATGCGGCACACTCGGCGAGTTGTTCCGGGTGCGACGCACCGTGCAGGAACGAGAAGTTCGAGCGGCAGTGCAGTTCCGCGTACGGCACGTCACCACGGCGCCGTTCGACACTCGGTTCGAACGGTTGCCTCTTCGCGCCGAGCGCCGGGCCGTCACCTCCGCCGTTCCAGGACGCCGAAGACGGGGCGCGCCCGTTCGACAGGCGTGCCTCTAGTTCGTTCCACGGCATGGGCGGGTTGTTGAACCCCATAGGGTCCGAAGCGTACCGAACATATGTTCGTATCGGAAAGGGTCAGCCCAGACCCAGCAGGGCTTTTGCAGCCCTCAACGCCCCGGCCAGGCCCGCATCGGCCATGGATACGGCCTCTGCCCACCCGAACCACCCCACCTGGGTGCTCTCGCCGTCGGCCGGCTGCGGGGTCACCTCAGGCGCCCTCACGAGGTAGCGCAGGTCGAGATGTGTGTGGCCCTTCGGCCCCGGGTGCACGTCAAGATGCATCAGGAGGCCGCCCGGTTCCTGGTGACGAACGGGGACGCCGATCTCCTCGTGCGCCTCGCGCAACGCACCGTCGGCCGGCGACTCCCCCGCCTCGATGTGACCACCGGGTTGCAGCCACATGTTCAACCGTTTGTGCAGGTGCAACGCGACCTTGTCACCGGCATCGGAAACGAGGATGGCCGATGCGGTGATGTGCACGGGGTCGGCATGCTCGTTGAACGGGTCGGTCAAACCGGGTGCGGTGCGCAGGAACGCGGCAATCGATTCACGCTCGCGTTCGTCCACCGGGACACGTGCCTCCATCCACCGCACCAACTCTTCGACCGTCACCCGTGACACACCCCATTCGTACCATGTGCGCCATGTAGTTCGACTGCCCGCTGATTGCCCACCTCGACCCCGATCACCGGGGTCCGGTTTCCCCTGAAGGAGAGCACATGTCAGCAGAGCAGAACCACCACGAACACAACGACGACTCACCGCAGTTGTCCCCCGACCAGGTCGAGAAAATCATCTGGAGTCTCGGTGCGTTGGAGTACTTCCAGATCACCCTCCACCACCTCGACTTCGAGGAGTTCCGCACCATCGACATGTGGAGCATCTCCATGGTCGAGGCACTGTCCACCGCAACCATCGAGTTCCAGCGCGACGGGTGGCACATCACGGCGATCTCGCGTGACTGCGACGACTGTTCCATCACGGAGGCGGACACCGAACAGGAGTACTACGACACCGAGTTCGACAACATCGTGCGCAACGAGCACGGTCAGTCGTAACGGGCGAGCAGGCTCCACTCCCGTTTCTCCAGACCGAGCTGATGGACCGGTTGGTTGTTGGTGCGCACCTCGCGCACCAACACCTGCACGCGGGCCAGACGGCGCCGGCGCAACGGGTCCCACCAGCGT
>JBEDDY010000003.1:0-26693 GCA_041176025.1 Actinomycetota bacterium
ACGAGACGCGACGTCACCCGCACATCGGACCCACCCTCGGGTACCGGCTGGAGTGCGGTGGCTCGTCAATCGCCTACATATCCGACCACCAACAGCCCTACGACGGTTCCTTCGAGGTGCCGGACGCAGTGCTGGAACTGGCGCAGGGTGTCGACCTGCTGATCCACGACTCGCAGTACACGCCTGCGGAGTTCGAGAAGCGGTACTACTTCGGTCACTGCACGTCTGATTTCGCGGTGGGTGTCGCGATGAAGAGCCGGGCGAAGAGGCTCGCCCTGTTCCACCATGACCCGGTGCGCACCGACGACGAACTCGACGCGGTGTCCGGGTGCGCGGTGTCCGGTCTCGAGGTCTTCGCGGCCCGCGAGGGTCTTGTCGTCAGCGTCTGACCCATCGGTCTACGCTTGCCGCGTGACCGCAGCATTCGACCCCGCAAAGTTCCGCCAAGTTCTCGGTCACGTGCCGACGTCGGTGGTGGTCGTCACCGGGCTCGGCGCGGACGGCAAGCCCCGTGGCATCACGATCGGGTCCTTCGTGTCGGTGTCGCTCGAGCCGGCACTCGTCGGTTTCCTGCCGGGCCTGAACTCGCACTCGTGGCAGGCAATCGCGGCGTCGGGGAAATTCTGCGTGAACGTGCTCGCCGACGGCCAGGACGAACTGTGCTGGAGGTTCGCGAAGGAATCAGACGACAAGTTCGACGGCGTCGAATGGACCGCATCGCCCACCGGCATGCCGGAACTGCCGGGGTGCATCGCGACGATCGACTGCACCGTCCACTCGCAGATCGAGCTCGGGGACCATTACATGGTGGTGGGTCACGTGCAGACCCTCGACCACGTCGACGACGCAGGTGATGCAATGGCCTTCTACAAGGGCAAGGTCACGCGCGCCGTTGCGGTGAAGTGACCGTGCTCGCGCGTATCCTCGCCGGCGTGGTCGGGGCCGTCGTCGCGTTTGCCGGCGCCAACAAGGTGACCGACATGGCGTCGTGGCGCGCGGCTGTCAGGGCCCAGGAACTCCCGGGACTTGTCGTCCATGTCGTGCCCCCCGCCGAACTGGTTCTCGGTGTGTGCCTGGTGGTGCTCCCCGTGAGCGCCGTGGTGCTCGGCCTGACGACCCTGTTGTTGCTCGTCTTCACCGTGTTCCTCGCGGTGCAGGTGATGGGGAAGTCGACAGTTCCGTGCGCGTGCTTCGGCGCGCGTGTGGCGCGCCCACCGCGCGGCGTCGACGTGCTGCGCAACGTCGCGATGATGGCCGCGTTGTTCGCGGCCGCGGTCCTGGCCTGACTGTTCAGCCCACGGAACGGACGGCGAACGCGAGTGTCCGTGCCTCGTCCTTCCACCGGTCGTAACGACCCGATGGTCCTCCGTGGCCCGCGCCCATCTCGCACTTGAAGACCACGGTGGTTTCGGGTGACGCCGCACGCAGACGCGCGACCCATTTCGCCGGCTCGTGGTAACTCACGCGCGGGTCGTTCAGGCCGGCCGTGACGTACAGGTCGGGATAGCGCACGGAGACTGTGTTGTCGTAGGGCGAGTAGCTGCGCATGTACGAAGCCCATGGTTCGACGCGGGGGTCGCCCCATTCCTCCCATTCGGTGACCGTCAACGGAAGGCTCGGGTCGCTCATCGTGGAGACGACGTCGACGAACGGAACCTCGGCGATCGCTCCTGCGAATGTGCCCGGTTCCATGGTGATGCATGCACCGACGAGCAGGCCACCGGCGCTGCCGCCGCGCACGACCATCCGGTCCGGGTCGACGGGACCGTTTCCGAGGTGGTGTGCGCACGCGAGTGTGTCGGTGAAGGTGTTCCGCTTGGAGAGCAACTTGCCCTGCAGGTACCAGTTGCGTCCCATCTCGCCGCCGCCGCGGGGGTGGGCGAGTGCCCACACCCAGCCGCGATCGAGCAGCGACAGACGGGCGACGCTGAACCACGGCGCCATCGACGCCTCGTAACTGCCGTACGCGTACAGAAGGCACGGGGCGCTGCCGTCGAGGGGCGTGTCCCTGTGCCGCACGATGTCGACGGGCACGCGGGTGCCGTCTGGTGCGACGGCCCACTCGCGCATGGCGACGTACGACGCGAGGTCCACGTTCGGTGTCTCGGTCCGCTTCAGCACACTCATGTCGCCGGTGCCGCGCGCCACGGATGCGACCGTGGCCGGGACGGTGAGCGACTGGAACGAGATGCGCACCTCGTCCGACTCCCACTCGGGGTTCGCGTCGAGTTCCACCTCGTGGGGTTCGTCGAGAACCCGGATGGGGGTCTCCGTGCCATCGTGCGCGACGAAGGAGAGGACCTGCTGGCCGTCAACCCATCGCTGCATCACACCGAAGCCGCGGAACGTCTCGAACTGGGTGATGCGCGACCCGGGCACGTGGGCGATGAACGGTTCCCACGTTCCCGGGGACGCAACGGGGGCAACGTCGACCCTGAAGTCGACAGCGTCGGTGTTGTGCAGCACGACGAACCGGTTGCCCCAGTGGTCCACCGAGTACTCGATGTCCTCTACTCGCGGACGCACCACCCCGGGTGTCGATGTCGGCTGACCGGCCGGGATCAACCAGGCCTCGGCTGATGTCCGGCTGCCGGACTCGATGATGATCCATTCCTTCGACTTCGAGAGGTCGACCGACACGAAGAACCGCTCGTCCGGGTCCTCGAACACGGTCACGTCCGCAGTCGACGGGGTGCCCATCTCGTGCCGCATGACGCGCCACGGGCGCATTGCGTCGTCGGGCACGACGTAGAAGAAGTACCTGTCGTCGGTCGACCACGCGGAGCCGCCCCACGTGGTGTCCGGGATCTCGTCGGGGAGCGGCTTGCCCGTGGCAATCTCACGGAAACGGATCGTGTACATCTCGCTGCCGTCGGTGTCGCTCGACCACGCGAGGACGTTGTCGTCGTGCGACACGTCGAACACGTTCAGGGAGAAGTAGTCGTGACCGTCCGCCTCGGCGTTCTCGTCCAGCAACACGTGTTCACCGGCGGTGGCCGCAGTGGAACCGCGGCTGTGGATGGCGTACGACTTGCCGGTCTCCGTGCGTGACGTGTACCACCATGCCCCACGCCGCACGGGCACCGCGTCGTCATCCTCCTTCACACGGGACTTGATCTCCCCGAACAGCTCGTCGATGAGGGCTTGCGAAGGGGTGAACCAGGCATCCGCCCATTCGTTCTCCGCGTTCAGGTACTCGATTGTCCCGGGGTTGTCCTTGTCGGCCAGCCATGCGAAGTCGTCGGACTCGTCGCCGGTCGGGCGGTGCCACACGTGCGGGTGCCGCGGGGCCGACGGCGGGCTCGGCAGTTCGGGTGATGACATGTGTCGAGGCTAGGGGCATCGATGTGGCGCCCCTGTACCGTCATCGTCATGCGCGTCTGGATCGACCAGGACCTCTGCACCGGGGACGGACTGTGCGTCGACCACTGCCCCGATTCGTTCGTGCTTCTGGAGGACGGCATCGCCTACGTGGTGGAACAGGGAGTGATCCTGAACAGTCCCGGCAGTTCGGGGTCGATGGCGGTGGTCAACGAACGCAACATGCAGGCGGTCGTGCAGGCGGCGGACGTCTGTCCGGGTGAATGCATCTTCATAGAGCTGGATGATCCGGTCCCCGCCGGCCATGAACCGGCCTAGTCATTTACGGAAAACACAGTGATGTATTTCCCCAATTGACACACCCCGTAATTAGGGTGTGTGCCCATGACCAAACGCCGCAGTTTCAGTCACATGCCACACGGAATGGCTGCCGCGCTCGACGTCATCGGGGAGTGGTGGACCCCTCTCATTCTCCGTGCCATTTTCAAGGGACGCGTCCGTTTCGAGTCGATCCAGTCCGACCTGGGTGTCGCCCGCAACATCCTCACCGACCGCCTCACGTCGCTCGTTGGCGCGGGAGTGGTGCAGAAGGTGCAGTACAACGACAAGCCGGCCCGATTCGAGTACCACCTCACGGAGAAGGGCCGGGACCTGTACGGGGTTCTCATCTCGATCAAGGCATGGGGTGACAAGTGGATGCTGACCAACGGCCCCGTGCCGAAGGTCGTCCACACGACGTGTCGTTCGGTCCTGTCGCCCGCAGTCGTCTGCAGGGACTGCGGGGAGGAGCTCCGCTTCGAGGACACCCACATCCCTGAAGAACACAATCCCGACTGAAAGGTGCAAGCATGTCCTCCATGGCACGCCGCAGCGCATTGATCGTCTTCCCGGCCCTCGCACTTGCATTCTCGGCAAGTTGTGCCGCTGCCGGGACTGCAGCGGAGTCCGCGGGCACTTCCTCCGCGGGGTTTGTCGCCGGCGGTCCCACGGGGTCGGCGTCATCCGTCTCGAAAGCCGCTGTTCCGTCTGCCACCGCACTCGACCTTCTCGGTGGAATCGTCGTCCGGAAGGAAACTCCTGCGGGCTACGCACGCACGAAGTTCAAGCACTGGATCGACGCGGACGGGGATTCGTGCAACACCCGTGAGGAAGTTCTCATCGCCGAGTCCTCGTCGAAGGCGCAGGTGAGCTATCCCGGGTGCAAGGTCATCGCGGGGGACTGGGTCTCCGCGTACGACGGTGTCGCAGTGACCGACCCCGCAGGTTTCGACATCGATCACTTCGTGCCGTTGAAGGAAGCATGGGACTCGGGTGCAAATGTCTGGTCGTCGGCCAGGCGGCAGGCATTTGCGAACGACATGTCCGATGCCCGCGCTCTCATCGCCGTGACGGCCTCGTCGAACAGGTCGAAGGGGGAAAAGGACCCGCCGCAGTGGATGCCATCGAATTCGAGCTATGCCTGCACGTATCTGTCGAACTGGGTGGCGGTGAAGTCTCGCTGGGGACTCGCCATGGACCAAAGCGAGCACGGCTTCATCGCCAAGCGGCTGAAGGGCATCTGTGCGGGCACGTCCGCGGCCCCATGGGGTGTTGCTGACACCCCGTTCGGATCAGGTTCGTCAACCACCCCGCCGGCAACATCGCCGGGTTCGGGGGCCACGGGGACCACGACGGCGCCTGCTCCCGACTCGACGGCCCCGAAGGGTGCAGTCGTCGCAACGGTGACCCCGGGCGCGTTCTGTGCTCCCACAGGCGCCACCGGGTACAGCTCGGCCGGCAAGAAGTACGTGTGCTCCACCACCAATGCGTCCGGAACCCCGTACGCAGGCGGCCGGGCCCGCTGGCGCGCCGCGTAATCCACAGGTGTCGGCGGGGGCGAAACGCCGATAGCCTCATTTTCTTATGTCGAAGAAGACCAAGAAGCGCAAGGCGCGTCTGCGCCGCTCAAAGGCCAATCACGGCAAGCGCCCGAACATGGGCCGCGGCTGAGGCCGATTCCGTGACACGGCTCGTCAGCCTCCGTGCAGGGGGCGATGTCGGGCCATGGCAACAACTAGGACTCTCTTTCCAGGGCGCCACATCCCGACTCGGTGATGTGGCGTTCGTCGTTCACGGGAACACGCCCGGTCTCACGGAATGGACCATCGCGGCGGACCGTGATGCCACGGTCTCCGTCGACGGGATCGTGACCCACCTGGTGGCCCGTGACCCGGGCATCACGGGCAGCGACGAGATCGGGCCCACGGTCGGTGTCCGTCTCGACCACGTGGTGATCAACACCGATGACGGCGAGCGCACCAGTGCCGCGATCGAGGAAGTGCTCGGGCTGCCCCTGAAGCGCGTTCGCGATGCCGGCCGGGGAGTGTCACAACGCTTCCACACGCTCGACAACACCGTTCTCGAGATCGTTTCCGGCCAGCACGTCACGGGCGAGGGATCGTCGCTGTGGGGAATGGTGCTCAGCGTGGCCGACATCGATGCGTTGTTCGGTCATCTCGGGCCCGACGTTCTCTCACCGCCGAAGCAGGCGGTGCAGCCCGGCCGGATGATCAGCACCGTGCGGGGTGCGGCAGGTCTTGGTGTGCCGTTCGCGGTGATGTCGCCGCACGTGCGCACACCCGACGCTGACTGATCAGTCCTCGTCGTCGCCCATGAGCGCGCGAAGGTGGCGTTGGCCCTCGTCGCACGAATCAGCCACCGGGCACCACCGGCACTGGACGCCGGGGCGGATCTCGGGTGCGCGGTCACCCAGTTGCAGTTCGGCAATCGCAATCGCACCGTGGGCGGTGCGGCGCACAGCCGCCTGGAGAACACCCTCGGTCACGTCCTCGTCGTCGAGTCGCGCGGCGTCCAACGAGTAGCTGGCGAGCCGCCGTGGTGCCTGCCGAGAACGCAGCGTCTCGATGAGCGCGTAGAAGCGGAGGTCATCACGGTGTGTCGGTGTGATGCGGCCGGTCTTCAGGTCGATCAGGACGCGTCGGCCGATGTGGCCGAGGACGAGGTCCATCCGCGTGTTGAACTGCACCGAATTGTCGAACAACGAGTAGACGGCCGTGTACTCGACCAACGGCCGCCACTGCCTCTTGATGGGCGGGAAGCAGTCGACGAAGTTCGTGACGGCACCGACGATGACGCCCCGCAGCTCGGCCATCTCCGCAGGGGGCAACTGGTCGAGGAAGTCACTCGCACGCTCGCGCGGGTTCGAGGCAATGGAGGCGATCGCCTCGTCCACCACGTCGGCCGGCGTGATGGGTCCCTGCCAGTTCAGCAACAACTCGATTGCCTTGTGCACGATGGTGCCGCGCACCGTGTTCACGTTCCAGGCGAACGCTTCCTTCTTCTGTTCCTCGTGGTGCTTCTCGCACCCGTGGACGGTGGACAGGCCGTGCTTGTTGATGCGAAGGGGGTTGTCGCGGGTGAACCGTCCCTTCAGCGGCGCGAGGGCGTCGACGAGGAGCTGTTCGACGTCGGCGATGACGTGGGGTTCGACCGGCTGCCAGCCGTCGGGGATGCGCAACGACGCAAGAACCTCGAGTTGCAGCGGGTTCAGGTCCTCATCAGCCATCCGCGCCACCCTAGAAGGCGGGTGCCACACCCCTTTGGCACGATGTGCGGCATGAAGTCAACGGGCACGAGCACATTCACGGCGGCAGCACGTGTACTGGCCATGCGCGTGTCGGATTTCGGCCTGTCCGTTCCCGGGTTCAGGTCGCCCCCGCGCATCGTCGGGGTCGACCGCACGGTGCGCCGCGGCAGGGACGGCGTCGGCGGTGTCGTGGCCGTGCGTATCGCGGACCGACCCTTCACCGCGGTCATCGGGGACATGATCGAGGGTGTCATTGTCATCAACCGCCTCGACCCCCCGGAGGCAGACCGCATCCGCACCCTGCTGTGGCGCGCCATGTTGCAGTTCACGGTGCAGGCATACGAGCCACGCGTAGCCTGAACCCGTTCCCGCCCGGATGGCGGAACTGGCAGACGCAGGGGGCTTAAACCCCCCGGATGGCAACATCTTGTGGGTTCGAGGCCCACTCCGGGCACCGAACCATCACGTTGGGGTCCCATGCGCATCGACCGAGTCCGAATCATCAGGGTGCCACTGCAGTTGGTGTCGCCCCTGCGCACGTCCCGGGGGGACCACACCGGCCGAACCGCCACGCTCGTCGAGATCACCGCAGATGACGGCACCGTGGGCTGGGGCGAGAACGTCGCGCCCGAAGGCGGCTTCTACACGGGTGAGACCGCCGAGATTTCCCATGCGTTCATGCGTGACGTCCTGATCCCCGGACTGGTGAACGAAGACTTCGACGATGACGACGATTTCGACGAAGAGGATCCGTCCATGCCGATGGCTGACCACGCCGTGTCATCCGCGCTCGCAGACATCGAGATGCGCCAGCGGCGCGTGTCACTGGCATCGGCGCTCGGTCGTTCCGACGTGCGCTCCGTGCGGGTCGGTGCCGTTGTCGGCATGAACGACACCATCGACGGTGTCGTCGGCGAGGCAATGCAGCGGGTCGCGGACGGGTACACGCGGATCAAGGTGAAGATCGCGCCGGGACGCGATGCAGAAGTGGTTGCCGCCGTGCGCGCCGCAATCCCCGCGTCGGTCGATCTCCATGTCGACGCAAACGGTGCGTACGCGGCTTCCGACATCAAGCACCTCGCGTTCCTCGACGCACACGGCGTGGGCCTCGTCGAGCAGCCGTTCGCCCACCACGACCTCGCCAGCCACGCGAAGCTGTCGAAGTCCATCACGACGCCGGTGTGTCTCGACGAATCCGTGGGGAACATCGCCGACGCCATGGGTGCCATTGCGTCGGCCGCATGTTCGGTGATCAACGTGAAGCCGTCACGGGTCGGCGGCTTCCACCAGGCAGTTGCCATCCTGCACCTGTGTGCCGAGAACGGCATCGATGCGTGGGTCGGGGGCATGCTGGAATCGGGGATCGGCCGTGCGGGCTGCCTGGCACTTGCCACCAACCGGGCATGCACCATGACGCCGGACCTGTCGGCGAGCTCGCGCTATTTCGTGCGGGACGTGACCGCACCGTTCGTGCTGGTCGACGGGTGTCTGGAGGTCCCCGATGGCCCGGGTCTCGGCATCGAACCGCTCCCCGAGGTGCTCGCCGACCCCGGCACGGCGATTGAGACCGTGTTCGAGCGCTGAACCGTGCCACGATTCATGCCATGACCGCACCGGCCACATTCGATCTCGCCGCAATGGTGGAGGACCTCGGGTCGCTCGTGTCCGCCGAGTCCCCGTCCCGCGACATCGACAAGTTGACGGTCCATGCACGTCTCGTCAGTGGCCTGATGGTGCGCCTGCTCGGGTCCGCGCCGGAACTCATCGACTCGCCGGTCGGCCCGCACATCCACTGGCGCGGCGGCGGGGAACCACGCGTCCTGATCCTCGGTCACCACGACACGGTCCACCCGCTCGGCACTCTCGCGTCCCGTCCGTTCGCCGTGGAGAACGGCATCGCCACCGGCCCCGGCGTGTTCGACATGAAGGCAGGCATCGTGCAGGCCATCCACGGTGTCGCCGCGCTTGCCGACAGGTCACACGTGGAGATCCTCCTGTCGGCGGACGAGGAAATCGGCTCGAAGGCGTCGCGTGCGCTCATCGAGGAACGGGCACTCGCCTGTGGTGCGGTGCTGGTGCTCGAGCCCAGTGCTGACGGTGGTGCGCTGAAGACCGGCCGGAAGGGAACCGGCACGTTCGAGGTGCGCATCCACGGCCGTGCGTCGCACGCGGGCCTCGAGCCCGAGAAGGGCATCAATTCACTCGTCGAGCTGGCGAACCTGATCCCCCAGATCGTCGCGATCGCCGACCCGTCACGGGGCACGACCGTCACACCCACGCTTGCGTCATCGGGAACGGCGGACAACGTGGTGCCCGAGCTCACGTCGTGCCACGTCGACGTGCGCGTCGCAGTGCCGGACGAGAAGCCGCGCGTCGAGACCGCAATGGCGGCGTTGAGGACGTCCGTCCCGGGCGCGACCATCGAGTTGCTCGGCGGCATCGGCAGGCCGCCGATGCACGAGTCCGCGGCGGCGATGCTGTTCGGCATCGCGACATCGGTCGCCGACGAGGCCGGGATCAGCCCGCTCGGGGGCGTGGTGGTCGGTGGTGGCAGTGACGGCAACTTCACCGCGGCAGTCGGCGTCCAGACACTCGACGGTCTCGGCGCCGTGGGCGGCGGGGCGCACTCAGCGGACGAGCACGTCGTCGTCGACGAGATGCCGCGCCGTGCGGCACTCATCGCAGGGCTGTGTCAGCGCTTGTCCTCGATGGCCAGCAAGCTGCCGCCGGTCAGCGTTCCCGCCGAGCGGTAGACCTCCAGCTTGGTGCGGCTGTCGTCGATGTCCAGGTTGCGCATCGTCAACTGACCGATGCGGTCGAGGGGACCGAACGATGCATCCTCGACGCGCTCCATGCTGAGACGCTCGGGTGCGTACGTGAGGTTCGGGCTCTCGGTGTTGAGGATGCTGTAGTCGTCGCCCCGGCGCAGCTTCAGAGTGACGGAACCGGTGACGGGGGTTCCCACCCAACGCATCAACGGTTCACGCAGCATCAGGCTCTGCGGGTCGAACCAGCGGCCCTCGTAGAGGAGGCGGCCGAGACGGCGGCCCATCGTGCGGTAGTTCTCGATGGTGGCCTCGTTGTGGATGCCGGTGACGAGCCGCTCGTAGGCGATGTGGAGAAGTGCGAGGCCGGGGGATTCGTAGATGCCGCGGCTCTTCGCCTCGATGATGCGGTTCTCGATCTGGTCGCTCATTCCCAGACCGTGACGGCCGCCGATCGCGTTCGCTTCCATGACCAGGTCGACGCGAGTGGCGAACTCGCGGCCGTTGATTGCGACGGGGAAACCCTCGTGGAACGAGACGGTCACTTCCTCGGTCTCGATCCGCACGTCCTCGCGCCAGTGTGCGACTCCCATGATGGGTTCGACGATCTCCATGCCCGTGTTCAGTTCCTCGAGGAGCTTTGCCTCGTGCGTGGCACCCCAGATGTTCGCATCCGTGCTGTAGGCCTTCTCCTTGCTCGCGCGGTAGGGAAGGTTGCGTGACGTGAGGAACTCGCTCATCTCGCTGCGCCCGCCGAGTTCGTCCACGAACGTCGGGTCGAGCCACGGCTTGTAGATGCGCAGGGCAGGGTTCACCATCAGGCCGTAGCGGTAGAAGCGCTCGATGTCGTTGCCCTTGTACGTGCTGCCGTCGCCCCAGATGTCGACGTCATCGTCGTGCATCGCGCGCACGAGGAGCGTCCCGGTGACGGCACGGCCGAGCGGGGTGGTGTTGAAGTAGGTCTTGCCCGCGGTGCTGATGTGGAACGCACCGCACTGCAGTGCGATGAGGCCCTCGTTCACCAGTTCCTCGCGGCAGTCGATGAGTCGGGCGATCTCGGCGCCGTACTCCCGTGCGCGGCCGGGAACGCCGGGCAGGTCAGGTTCGTCGGGCTGGCCGAGGTCGGCGGTGTAGCAACAGGGGACCGCACCCTTCTCGCGCATCCAAGCGACGGCAGCCGACGTGTCGAGGCCGCCGGAGAATGCGATGCCGACCTTTTCGCCGACGGGGAGTTCGGTGAGAACCTTTGACATAGGCGTCAACGGTACTGTCGTTCGCCCACCATCACCGCAATGGTTGACAGAAGTGCGGCTCCGCTCACGGTCCATGTGGCCGCGGCAATTGCCATCCGGTCGAACGCGTCGGGGATTCCCGTCGCCAGCAGCAGGACCGACGACACGAGGGAGACTCTTGATGCGAGACCCGGTCTGCGCATGACGGCAGCAAGGGGTGCAAAGACCAGGACGACGGGGACCGCGACGAAGACCAAGGGTGCCGGTGACGTGCTCGGCCCGAGCCACCAGATGGGCCGGCCGATCGTGCGACTGGACACCGCAACGGCGAGCATGCAAGCGAACGTGCCCACCCACGTGACCAACAGGACGGTGCGCCACCCGCTCGTATGCATGTACCGACGGTATCCCCTCCGGGAGGGCGGTGGAGGGCACGCGAGTAGCCTGTTGCGCCGATGGACCAGACGAGCTTCCGCAAACTGTCCGTGTTCTTCCCCATGTGGAACGAACAGGATTACATCGAGCGCGCCGTCGACGCCGCACGGGAGGAGTGCGAGGACCTTCTGTCGCTCGGCGACATCGCCGACTACGAGATCATCATCGTGAACGATGCGTCCACCGACCGCACCGCAGAGATGGCCGATGCACTGGCCGCGGAGGATGATCACGTCAAGGTCGTTCACCATCCGCAGAACCGCAAGCTCGGCGGTTCCATGAAGTCCGGGTATGCCGCCGCCACGGGCGACCTCGTTCTCTACACGGACGCGGACCTCCCGTTCGACATGCACGACGTCCACAAGGCGATCAGGCTCCTGCGGTACTACGACGCAGACATCGTCAGCGCGTACCGTTTCGACCGCACGGGCGAGGGATATGTGCGCACGGTCTATTCGTTTTTCTACAACATGATGGTCAGGGTCCTCTTCGGTGTGCGCATGCGCGACATCAACTTCGCGTTCAAGTTGTGCCGGACCCGGGTCTTCGACCACGTGCAACTGAAGAGCGAGGGTTCGTTCATCGATGCCGAGCTGGTCGTTCGCGCCAAGAAGTACGGCTACTCGGTCATCCAGTTCGGTGTCGACTATTTCCCCCGTACCCGCGGCGTCTCCACGTTGAGTTCCCCGAAGGTCATCCTGAAGATCCTCAGCGAGGCCCGCACCCTGCGCAAGGAAATCCGGGGGATCACCCCGGTCGTCGAGGCCCGCTGACGCTCCCGTTCGGACGGGGCTGCTCGGTAGCCTTCTCCACCTGTGAGCGAACCGTTCGATCCCTGGCACGAGGAACCCGGGCCCGAACAACCTCACGTCCCGTGGCATGTGCAGTGGCGCTCGACCCTGATCGCCGCGCTGGTGTTCGCGACCGTGGTGGGCATCGTCGTGTACCAGCGTGACCAGCGCAGCCAGTCCGCCCCGGTCACCACCTCCACCTCCACGACCGCACCCGGTGTGTGCGGTACCCCGAACCAGGCGATCACGTGCTTCTCGCAGTCACGCATCATCCGTCGAGGCGACCGGGGTGAGGACGTGCGCCGCATCCAGCAGAGGCTGAAGGATCTCCACTTCGACCCTGGCTACATCGACGGTCTCTACGGTGGCGACACGATCATGGCCGTGTGGGCCTTCCAGGGCGTCGTCATGAAGCGCAGCAAGGACGTGATGGTGGACTTCGTCACGCCCGAGACATGGGACATCATGCGTGGCGACGTCGTCATCACGCCGAGACGCCAGCCCGGCACACCCCAGCACGTGGAGATCGACCTGCCCACCCAGACGATGACGGTGTTCCAGGGCCAGAAACTCCTTCTCGTCACGCACATCTCGAGCGGTACCGGGGAGCAATGGTGCGAGGAAGTCACCATCGACCCGGGTGAAGAGGGAAACAAGACGAACGAACCGATCAAGAAGGGCATCTGCGGGGAGGCAAAGACCCCCGGCGGCATCTACCGCTTCTACATGCGCAAACTCGGCCAGCGTGAGAGCAAGCTCGGCACCATGTGGAACCCGGTGTATTTCAACTTCGGTCTCGCGATCCACGGTGCGATGCAGGTGCCCGCCCAGCCGGCATCACACGGTTGCATCCGCATCCCGATCTTCATCTCCGAGTACTTCCCGGTCATGGTGAAGTACAACGACCGTGTCTACATCTGGGACGGCGTCAAGGAGCCCGAGGAATACGGCTCGCAGCCACCACCGTGGGACAAGGACGACCCGAACTACACGACCACCACGTCGTCCACGACGACCACGGTGCCGAAGACGCCGAAGACCACGGTGCCGAAGGTGACCGTTCCGCCGGTGACGACCCCCGCGGTCACCAGCACCACTGCCGTGACCGGCTGATCACTTGTCGGTCAGTCTTCTCAGCTCGGCGATCTCACCCGTCTGGGCCTTGATCATTGCCTGAGCGAGTGCCTTGACCTCGGGGTTCCTCGCGTGCGTGGCGGCGTAGGTGGCCATGTCGATGCCTCCCTCGTGGTGGGCGATCATCAGAGTGGCGAACAGCCTGTCGGCGTCGGCGCCCCGTGCATTGCGCAGTTCCGTCAGTTGGCGGTCCGTTGCCAGTCCGGGCATCTTTTCCAGTGGCATCGCGTGGCCCATCCAGCCCATCACCTGGGTGGACTCGTTTGTCTCTGCCTCGCCGAACAGTCTCAGCAACTGGACCATCCGCCCGGTCTCCATTCCCTGGTCCATGGTGATCTCGAGCGCAATGGTCGACAGCAGCGGGTCGAGCCTTGACCCTGTGGACGCGATGCTGCGGTACACGATGGACATCGTGATGGCCTGCTCGTGGTGGATGCGCATGTCCTGCAGGAACCCGGTGTCGACGTTGTTGTGGACGGTGGGATCGTCGCCGCGGGGGATGACCGTGCCCAGCACGAATCCCGCCAGCACGAGCAACAACCCCATGAGCGACACGTTGAGCGGGCTCCGCCACCACGGAAGTGCGCTTGTGCCCTCGCGGTTGTCGTTGTTGTCACTTCTCGAATCGCTCATGGGGACACGGTAGTAGCGTCGGATCCCATGTTGACCACAACCCCCGCAACCCTCATTGATGTCCTCCCCGTGCCCTCGCGCCGCGAAGCAGCGGTGGCCCGCAACGTCGTCCTCGTTGTCGCCGCCACCCTGTTCACGGCCGCAAGCGCCCAGGTGTCCATCCATCTCGGTTTCACTCCCGTTCCGCTGACGCTGCAGACGTTCGCCGTTCTCGTGTCGGGGGCCACCCTCGGCATGAAGAGAGGTGCGGCGAGCCAGGTTCTCTACTGGGCGTGCGGCGCGGTTGGCCTGCCTTTCTACGCCAATGGTGGCGGCGGATGGGAGACAGCGACCGGAGCGACGTTCGGGTACCTCGCGGGGTTCGTGGCGGCAGCCGCGATCGTCGGTCACCTCGCAGAGCGCGGGCACGACCGCAACGTGCTGACATCGCTCTCGGGCATGGTCTTTTCGTCCGTCGTGATCTACACGTTCGGTGCACTGTGGCTCTCGCACTCGGTCGGTGTCCCGGTTGCCAACGGAGACAAGAACGCCATCTCCCTCGGGGTTGCCCCGTTCCTCGCGGGTGACCTCCTGAAGATCATCGCCGCTGCCTTCGTGACACCCGCGTTGTGGTCCATCGTCAGGAACCAGAAGGACTGAGTACCAACCTTCTCCTTCCCGGCTCCGCGCACAAGTAGCGTCTGGTGCCGTGACCAACAGCGCCGAGAAATCGGTCCTCCGCGCGATCGAGCGGGCGGCGGACGCCATGCCGACACTCGCCGGTGCCTTTTCCTCCGACCCGTCGAGAGCCGAGCGGTACACACTGACCGTGGACCGCATCCGGGCCGACTTCTCGATGCAGCACGTGTCGGCGGACCTGATGTCCGCACTCCTCGCGCTCGCCGAGCTCCGCGGGGTGGAGGAACAGCGCGACGCGATGTTCCGCGGGGATGCCGTGAACGGGTCCGAGGGTCGAAGGGTGCTGCACGTCGCCCTGCGGACACGGGGGAATTCGCCCGAGGCTGATGATGCCCGGGAACAGCTTGCTCGCGCAGGCTCTCTCGCCGGCGAGTTGCGTCGGCAGTCGACAGTTCGCACCGTCATCAACATCGGCATCGGCGGCAGTGACCTCGGGCCGGCGATGGCATGCCGCGCCCTCCGCGCACACCGTGACGGTCCGGAGTGTCGCTTCGTCTCGAACATCGACCCTGCGGACCTCGACGGTGCCGTCTCCGGGATCGACCCCACATCGACGGTGTTCGTGGTCTCGTCGAAGACGTTCACCACGCAGGAGACGATGCACAATGCGGCGCGGGCCCGGGCCTGGGTCAGGGCTGCGGTCGGCGACTCATGGTCGGATCATTTCGTGGCGGCCACGGCGAACCCCGCACGGGCCATCGAGTGGGGAGTGGCCCCCGAGCGGGTGCTCGAGTTCCGCGATTGGGTCGGAGGTCGTTTCTCGCTCTCGTCCGTCATCGGTTTCCCCGTGATGGTGGCGATCGGGCCGGACCGGTTCGCCGAGTTGCTGGACGGAATGCGGGTCATGGACGAACACTTCGCTTCCGCACCACTTGGGTCGAACCTCCCGGTGGTGCACGCGCTGGTGGCGTACGCGAACGCAGTCGTGTACGGCCGGCACACCACGGCGATCGTGCCGTACAGCAACGACCTGGCACGGTTCCCCGCGTTCCTGCAGCAACTCGTGATGGAAAGCAACGGCAAGTCGGTGACGGCTGACGGTCACGATGTGATGTGGCCGACGAGCCCCATCGTCTGGGGTGACGCCGGCACGAATGGCCAGCATGCGTTCTTCCAGCTGCTTCACCAGGGAACGCGCGTCGTGCCGGTCGAGTTCATAGGTGTGCGGGCGCCCATGGGCAGCGACGGCGGGGCGCACGACATGCTCGTTGCGAACATGCTCGCCCAGGCAGCGGCACTCGCGCTCGGCCGGCCTGTCGCCGACCAGCCGCACCGTGTGTTCCCCGGCAACCGACCGAGCACCACCGTCTTCCTTGACGAATTGTCGCCCCGCGCACTTGGCCAATTGGTTGCCCTCCACGAGCAC
Organism: Actinomycetota bacterium; assembly: GCA_041176025.1. Classification (GTDB taxonomy): domain Bacteria; phylum Actinomycetota; class Acidimicrobiia; order Acidimicrobiales; family Ilumatobacteraceae; genus UBA2093. The sequence continues at coordinate 15,942 of JBEDDY010000003.1, forward strand.
TCGACGGCGGTGCAGGGATGGTTGTTCAGGGTGAACAGTTTCGACCAGTGGGGCGTGGAACTGGGCAAGGAACTGGCCGATGCGCTCCTGCCGGAGGTCCAGGGACGAACGACCGGTCCCGGCACCCAGTCCACCCGGAACGCCATCAACTGGTACAGAAACGGTTGAATTCGGGTATTCGGCACCCGTGAAAAGCGGGTGTTGGGCGAACAGGTGTTTGCCCCTATCCTGACGCCCATGGCGCGGGGGACAAGCAGTAACGAAGCAACCATCCGAATGCTGAACCTGCTGGCTCTCCTCACCGAGACCAAGGTTCCGCTCACGATCGAACAGATCGCGAACGAGATGAACTTTCTCGAGCCGCAGTACCGCTACCCGGTGAAGGCCGCGGCCCGTCGCACCACGTTCAACCGTGACAAGGGTGCTCTCGTGAAGATGGGAATCCCGGTCATCACCTCCACGCTGTCCGGCCAGGATGCCGGGGTCGGTGCGTACATCATCGACAAGGAGGCGTACGCACTCATTGACTTCGGGCTCACGAAAGAAGAGCTCGAGGCGCTGCAGATCGCGGCCGCCGCCGTGCAGATCGAGAAGCCGTGGGGCCGCCAGGCGGTCCAGTGGCTCGGTGGCGCCGTCGAGGAACCGCCCACCAGTGCAGTCGCGCATCTCTCTGCGTCCTCGCCGGTTCTGGTGACACTGTGGACTGCGGTCGGCACGCGCGCCGAGGTGACCTTCGGTTACCACGGTCGCACCCGCACGCTCCGCCCGTACGGCATCATCAACCGCAACGGGTTCTGGTACCTCGTCGGGTTCGACACCGGCTACGACGAGCAGCGCACGTACCGCGTGGACCGCATCGAGGGTGACGCGGTGGCCGGTCCCGCCGGCACGTTCGTGCGTCCCGACGATTTCGACATCGAGTCCTCTGTGCCGACCGACCCGAAGACCTTCGGAGACGGCGCGTCCGAGCACGCCACCGTGCGCATCGACGCGAACCTCGCCTCCGGTGTCATCGCGGAACTCGGTCGCGAGGCCGTCATCCACGAGAACGCAGAGACCGGCCAGATCGACGTCAAGGTCGCGTGCGGCAACTTCGACGCGTTCCGTGTGTGGTTGTTCGCCATGGTCGACCGCGCGGAGGTCGTGGAGCCGGCATCGGTCCGCACCCGCATCGTGAACGAACTCGTGTCGCTCGGGGGTGCCAAGTGAGCGGCCGGCGCGGACCCGTCGGTGCCTCGGATCGTGTGGAGCGTCTGCTGAAGATGCTGCCGTGGCTCGCCCAGCGCAAGAAGGTGCACGTCGACGAGATGGCCCGCGAGTTCGGCATGACCAGTGCGGAACTGATCGCCGAGCTCGAGGTTGCCGCCACGTGCGGACTTCCCCCGTACACGCCGGACGTGCTCGCGGGGTTCTGGATCGACGACGACGGCACGATCGTGGCCGACGGTCTGATGCAGTTCGACCACCGGCTGGACCTCACCAAGAGCGAGGCGTTCGGGCTGGCTCTTCTCGGCGCCGCAGCCACGAAGATCAGCGGGTTCCGCCGCAACCGTGCTCTCAAGTCGGCGCTGAAGAAACTCGCGAAAGTGCTGGGTGAGGAGACCGTCGCGGTCGACCTCGAGAACCACGAACATCTCGACATCTGCAACGAGGTGATCCACACCGGGGAGCGTCTCGACATCGAGTACTGGAAGCCGAACTCCGACGGCACCACCAGTCGCCGCATCACGGTTCGTGGGGTGTTCTCGTTCCGTGGTCACTGGTACGTGCGTGCGGACGACGACCTGCGCAACGCGAGCCGCACCTTCCGTGTGGACCGCATCAAGTCCGTGTCACGCACCGACCAGTTCGTCGAGGTGGTCGACGCACCCACCGCCGCACCGGACTTCTTCACGAACGATTCCCAGGGCGAGACGGTCGTGCTGAAGGTCGGCCCGAAGGCCGAGTGGGTCGTGGAGAACTACCCCTACACGGCCATCGAGTACCACGACGACAACTCGATCACCGTGACGTTGATTGCGAACAGCGAACACTGGCTGGGTCGCCTCCTGCTGCGTGCCGGTTCTGAGGTCTCGGTCGTCTCTCCCGGGAAGTGGGTGGATCTCGGTGCCCGCACTGCCGCCGCGGTTCTGGCGCGCTACTCCGAGGACAGGCCCGGCAGCTGATCTGTTGACTCGACACCCAGTTCGTCGATCAGTTTCATGAGGATGGTTGCGGTCGCCTTCGCATCCGACATGGCCTCGTGCGCTCTTTCGACGGTCACGCCGTAATGCTCGCACAGTGCCTGGAGGCTGTGCTTCCGTTGTCTGTCGGAGTCCGCCTCCCGGGCCAGCGCGAGCGTGTCGAGAAAGTTCCTGACCTCGCGTTTCATGCCCACCCGTTCCGACTCTGCTTCGAGGAAACTGATGTCGAACCTGGCGTTATGGGCGGTGAAAACCCTGCCGTCCGTGAGTGACCACATGTGCGACAGTGCGTCGCGCAGTGGCATGCCGTTCTGGACCATCTCACGGGAGATGCCGTGGACGTGTTCGGCGCCGTGTTCGTACTGTTCCGGGCTCTCGGGCTTGACCACCGTGTCGAACGAATCCACGACCTCGCCCCGACCGTTCACGAGGAGCGCGGCCATCTGGACGATCCGGTCCTTCTGCGGGTTGAAGCCGGTGGTCTCGAGGTCGACGACAGCGAACACGGTCTCCGCGATGGGTGTGGCTTCTGGTTGGTCCATGTGTGTCACCGTAAGTGCGGGGTGTGGCAATGAATCAGGTTCACTGTCCTGCTGACATGATCTCCATCAAGGTGGGACGGTCGAAGTAATCGCGCCACAGCGTGATCATTCCGTCCCTCACCTCGAACACACCCGCCACCGGGAGCGAGTGCCATGTGCCCTTCATGCTGACCCTGTCGTCCCTCTCGTTGAGGACGGTCCCGTTGTCGGTGTCCCCGGTGCTCGTCTGTCGGATGATCCGCCAGTCGATGCCGTCGAGCATCGCGAAGAACCCGGTGAGCGTGTTGCGCAGTCCGTCCGAGCCGAATGCCTTGCCCATCGGAACGTTGTCGTACTCGAAGTCGGCGGACACCATGGTTGCCGCGGTGTCGATGTCCCCCGCCGAGAGGCGCGAGATGAAGGTGCGGATCAGTTCGTCAACGGAGCCAGCCATTGCCCCATCTTGTCACGCAACGCGCGTGCGGGTCACAACAGCTCTGCGGCGAGACTGGCCACTTCACTGCGTTCGCACGCGGCAAGTGTGACATGGCCGAAGCACGACTGGTTGGAGAACGCCTGGATGAGGACAGCCAGGGCATTGTTCGATTCACCCATGTACGGCGCGTCGATCTGGCTCGTGTCGCCGGTGAACACCACCTTCGTGCCCTCCCCGATTCGCGTGAGGATCGTCTTGAGGGTCGTCGGTTCCAGGTTCTGGGCCTCGTCCACCACCACGAACTGGCGGTGCAACGAGCGGCCGCGCAGGAACGTGACCGACTCGAGCGACAGCTGGTTGCGGTGCTGCAGGTCCTCGATCATTCGCCTTGCGTCGTTGCTGCTGCGTTGATCGGTGAGGGCGACGATCGCATCGTGGATCGCGGACATCCAGGGGTCGAGCTTCTCGTCGAGGCCGCCCGGCAGGAAGCCGACGTCGGCACGACCGACGGGAACGAGCGGGCGGTAGACGGCAAGCTTTTCGTAGGTGCGCGACTCGACCACCTGCTCGAGGCCCGCGGCAATGGCCATCACTGTCTTGCCGGTTCCGGCGCGGCCGTCCAGTGCGACGACGCTGACGGTCGGGTCGAGAAGCAACTCGAGAGCGAATCGTTGCTCCTTCGACCGTGCGCGCAGTCCCCAGGCTTCCGGCGAGGCGGCCGGGAGCAGCTCGACCATGTCGCCGCACCTGCGCACGAGGGCCGACTGCGAACCGGCGCGCACAACGGCGAACTCGTTCTCGTGGAGCATCGAGAAATCGATGTTGGTCCCGGCCGGGACCTCGCCGTCGTTGTAGAGACGGTCGACGATGTCGCGGTCCACTTCGGCGGTCACCCAACCCATGGGACGGGTCATCATCGATCGCCCGACGGGCTGGTGTTCTGCGGCCTCGAGACCCATGTGGGCGGCCTTGATGCGCAGGCCGGCATCGTTGGAGATGACCTTCGTGGGAGCCAGCATTGACTGGCCGATTGCGGCCCCGATGATGCGGTTGTCGGGGATCACGGGGTCGAGTCCGCTCTCGATGAGACGGCCCTTCTGGACCCCGTTCACTTCGATGTGGACCGTGGCACCGTCCGGTTCGGGCCCCAGGGGAACCGGCTGGTGGATGGAGCCGCCGGCCCTCTTGCGGAGGTCCTCGATCGTGCGCAGTGCGGTTCGTGCCGCGCGGCCGACGTCGTCGGTGCGCGTCTTCAGACCGTCGAGTTCCTCGATGACTGTCAACGGGATGACGACGTCGCAGTTGGGGAACGAGTGGAGGCACCCGGGGTCGGCAACAAGCACCGACGTGTCAAGAACGATGCGCGTTCGTGTCGATTGTGGTGACTGGGGGAGATCATCTGCTTCGTACATTCCTGTGATTGCACGAATCTGGCCGGTGTCAACTCTCTCAGTCACACACTCTCCTGGCGGTATCGCCGATGTCGATCTCTCCCGCCAATCAACCGACGTCGCAACTATGGCCCGCGGTCCGTTGCCAACCGTGGATACCGAGCGTCACGAACGCGTATTTCTTGTTCACAAAACGTTCCGACGACCTCTCCGGGGGATTTCGGGGAAATTTTTTGGATTTTTTTTCGGCTTGTTCGGGACCCCGGAATCGTGCGATCACGACCCGTCTCGCGATGACCATTGAGTTCATTGATGAATCCGCATTCCGCACCCCTGCGGCACCCCTGTTTCCCTTGTCCACAGGGCATTTTGTGGGCACGGCAGATTCCGGAATCGGACGAAACCCAACAAACACAAGGGTTTGCGGGGCACATGCGGCACGCTCCGTGCGTTCCTCCGGGGGCCGTTCGGGGCTCCGGTCACGGCGGACCCGCTGACGAAGTCGACGCCCCCGCGTCGTCGCCACGGGTGTTTTCCGGTGGTGTGACGCACACGACACCTGCATCCCAAAACAGTCGTTACTTGCATTTGCAAGTAGTCAAATGCTTGCAATGTGCGATCAGAGCAGGTCAGATATCTGCACCACTCCGATTCCGAGGAGGAAACAACAATGACCAAAGCAGAGCTCATCGAAGAAGTTGCAAAGGCCGCTGATTGTTCCAAGGCAGATGCCGAACGAACACTCGCCGCGTTCTTTGAACTTGTAGTGGCTTCTACCAAGAAGGGCGAAAAGGTGGCATGGCCGGGCTTCGGCGCGTTCAGCACCACCAAGCGCAAGGCTCGCACCGGTCGTAACCCGCAAACGGGTGCGACAGTCACGGTGCCGGCGTCCACTGCGATGAAGTTCACAGCGAGCTCGACACTGAAGGCTCAGCTGAACCCAAACCGTAAGTAACCACTTACCCAACGAGAGGAAACTCAAGTGGCAGCAAAGAAGAAGGCAGCAGCAAAGAAGGCTCCTGCAAAGAAGAAGGCAGCTAAGAAGGCAGCCCCGGCCAAGAAGAAGGCCGCGAAGAAGAAGGCAGCAGCAAAGAAGGCTCCTGCCAAGAAGAAGAAGGCCGCCAAGAAGGCTGCGCCTGCAAAGAAGAAGGCCGCCAAGAAGGCAGCCCCGGCCAAGAAGAAGGCCGCGAAGAAGAAGGCAGCTAAGAAGGCCGCCCCGAAGAAGGCCGCCAAGAAGGCAGCCCCGCGCAAGAAGAAGGCCGCCAAGAAGAAGGCAGCCGCGAAGAAGTAATTCTTCGCTCTTCGAGCAAAAAAGAACCATTCGGTTCGGAGTGTTGAGAGTGGGGGGCGAAAGCCCCCCACTTTTCATTTCCCGTGTCGTGCCCGCGCCGCTCGTGCGGCAACACTGTGTGAATGTCGAAGACGCACATGGCATTGATCGATGACCTGGCTGCCGAGGTTGCTGCACTGGACGCGGTGGTGTCGGGTCTCGACGACGCCGGCTGGATGACACAGACACCCGCACCCGGCTGGAGAGTGGCCGAACAGGTGGCACACCTCGTCATCTTCGACGAGCGGTGCAAATGGGGCATCTCGGACGCCGACAGTTTCGCCCGGGACCTGGAGAACATCAGGTCATCGGGTGGGTTCTCGGCAATCGAGTCCGGCTACCTCTCACTCGGGCGTGAAGAACTCCGGCGCACGTGGATCGAAGGTGCAGCCGAATTGCGTGATGCCGGCCGGGCAGCCGATCCCAAGGCACGGTGCCAGTGGTACGGGCCGTCGATGTCGGCAACGTCAATGCTGACCGCACGACTGATGGAGACGTGGGCGCACGGTTACGACATTTGCGATGCCATCGGGGTCACCCCCGTCGCGACCGACCGCCTGCGTCACGTCGCACACATCGGTGTCAACGCGCGGCCGTTCGCTTACGCGGCGAACAGGATGACCATGCCCGAAGTCCCCGTTCGCGTGGAGTTGCGCAGCCCATCGGGCGAGACGTGGACGTGGGGCCCAGACGCCGATGACGTCGTGCGCGGTGATGCGCTCGGGTTCTGCCTTGCGGCCACACAGCGTCGTCACGTCAGCGACTGCGGCCTCGAGACGATGGGCGACGCGGCCCGCGAGTGGATGTCGATCGTGCAGGCCTTCGCCGGTCCTCCCGGCGAGGGGCGCGAGCCCGGCCAGTTCGGCTGATCCCGACCCGTTGAGCGGGGGTCAGAGCCGTGTCATCGCGTGGAAGATCTCTGCGGCACCGAGGCCGAGGGGACGTCCCAGGTCGGCAACCCGCTCGCGGATGCGGCGGCGGAACACCTCCATGCCGGATTCATCGGTCGCCTTCATCGTCGACTCGAACTGGCTCTCGTGTCGTTCGAGGGCGACGAGCTTGGTGTCCACCCAACCGGAGATGTCCTCTGCATGGTTCGGCTCGTCGGCCTCCCACAGCAGCAGGGCATCGGGGCGGTGGTGGGTGAGTCCGTCCACCAACTGGTGCTTCAGGAAGTGCGGGTCGCGCGCCGCGACGATCGCGTCGCACACGTTCAGGCCGGTGTTCCGGTGGTCGGGATGCAGGCGGTAGCGCTTCCACGGGTCGTGGGAGAGGACGACGTCGGGCTTGATCCGTCGGATGGCGAGCGCGATGCGCTCGGTTGCCTCCTTGCTGTGCTCGAGTTCGCCGTCGACGTACCCCAGGAAAGACACGGTGCCGGTGGCCCCGAGCGCGGCCGCGGCATTGCGCTGTTCGCCCTGGCGGGACGACACGAGTGCGACCGTGTCGGCGTTGACGTCCCACGTGCCCTTCGACCCGTCGGTGCAGACGAGATGGTGGACGACCGCACCGGCGGCAGACCACTTGGCGAGGGTGCCGCCGCATCCGAACTCGACGTCGTCGGGGTGCGCGCCGATTGCGAGCACCACGCGCGGGACATCACGGTTGATCGTCCAGTCAGCGTGGCCTGCACCGGCTGCGAAAGGTGTCTGTCCGGGGTCGTTGGCGCTCATGTGGTCTCCTTGTTGCGTCGTTCGAGTTCCCGCAGGTCATCGGCGGTGTCGAGGTCGAGTGCGAGGTCGTCGTCGTGCAGAACGTGGTGGGGGAGACCTCGCAGGTTCACTTCCTCGAGGTGCGCGACGAAACTGCCCGGTCCGTAGTGCAGGACGAAGTCGACGCCGGCCGGCATCGACAGGACGTTCGTGCCGTCGTTGTGACGGTCCGGCACGAGGGTGACCTCTCCCTCGACCGGCACGTGGGCGAATGTCGTGACGAGCGGCAGGTCCGCGTGTGCAACGAGCACGTGGTCCGCACCGTCGGCCTGCGCCTGCCTCCAGCCGTCGTGCACCGCTCCGTTCAGTCCGTTCGAGACCTGACGCACCACCCGCGCGCCCAGCGCTGCGGCCCACCCGGCGATGTCGTCGCTTGCACACACCACGTACACCGGTGACGGCGCGGCCGCCCTGACGACCCGTTCGGCACAGGTGCGTGCGAGCGTCTCGCGTTCCGAGTCGTCCAGCGCGGACGCCAGGCGTCCCTTGGCAACGGTGAAGGACTTCACCGGCACGATCACTGCGAGCAACACAGGGTCAGCCTACGAACACGGTCGGTGCGGTGACCTACGCTGTGGGGATGACGGCGATGCGCATGGCAGTGGTCGGGGCCGGGTCCTGGGGAACCACGGTGGCGTCACTTGCCGCCGAGAACACCCCCACCACACTGTGGGCCCGCCGTGGCGATGTCGCCGACGAGATCAACAGGACGCACCGCAACGGGACGTACCTGAAGGAAATACCCCTCAGCGGCAACCTCAGGGCATCCACGTCGCTCGAGGTCACCGTGGGCACTGCTGATGTCGTGGTGATGGCGGTCCCGTCCCATGGCTTCCGTGACGTGCTGGCAGAGGCCGCGCCCCACATCAGGCCGTGGGTGCCCGTCGTCAGCCTGTCGAAGGGCCTGGAGCAGGGGACCCTGCTCCGCATGTCCGAGGTCGCGAACGAGGTGCTGCCCGGCCACCCGGTGGCGGTGCTGACGGGGCCGAACCTTGCCGGCGAGATTGCCGCCGGCCAGCCCGCCGCCTCCGTGGTGGCGATCGACGATGCCGTCATCGCGACGGCACTCCAGGGGATCTTCTCGCGGCCCACCTTCCGCGTGTACACGAACACCGATGTCGTCGGGTGCGAACTCGCCGGTGTCGTGAAGAACGTCATCGCGATCGCATCGGGCATTGCCACTGGCATGGGGTTCGGGGACAACACACGCGCCACGCTGATCACGCGGGGCCTCGCGGAGATGACGAGGCTCGCGATGAAGATGGGCGGCTCTCTCGAATCGCTGGCCGGTCTCGCAGGCATGGGCGACCTCATCGCCACGTGCTCGTCCACCAGCAGCCGTAACACCACCGTGGGAATCCGTCTGGGCAAGGGCGAGAAACTCGCCGACATCATCGCATCCACGTCGCAGGTGGCCGAGGGCGTGAAGAGCTCCCGTGCCGTTCTCGACCTCGCACGCAAGCACGGTGTGGACATGCCGATCACCGAACAGGTGGTGGCGATCTGCCACGAGGGTGTCAGCGCCGCCGACGGCCTCCTGGCACTGATGACGCGGCAGTCACGACCGGAAATCCGATGACGGATCCACGCACCATCGGTGTGCGCGGCGCACCGTACAGGGCCCGTGTCGACGCACAGGGAACGGTCATTCAGCAGGACGGTTCGCGTCCGCTGGCCTGGCACGTTGCAGGCGATGACCGCTGGTACTCGCCTGCAACGGAACCCACGGTCCGCCAGAAGTGGTACGCCGGATACCCGGTGGTCGAGACCCGCATGAAGGTCGGCCAGGGTGACATCGTGCAGCGCGTGTACTGCGTTGCGGACGTCGGCGGCATCACTGTCGTCGAGTTCGAGAACGAGACTCCGATGCCGGTGGTCGTGGCGGTCACCCGCAACGACATCCTCACGTCACGCCCGATCGGCGACAACGCACCGATGGGCATCGACCTGCCGTCGGGCAGTGTCACGCTGCCGATCGGCCACAAGGCAACGGTCCGTATCGGCTTGTCGCACGTGGCCCCGGAACAGGGTCGTCTCCCCGACGACACCCCGGACCACCAGCAGGTGGTGCGCGGGTGGGAGACGGCGTGCGACGTGGCGTCGCGCATCACGTTGCCCGATCACACGGTGGTCGGCAGGATCAGCGCCGTGCGCAGCAACCTGCTGCTCGGGATCGGCACGGAGACAGCAGCAGTCGAACTTGTGCGACTCGGCCAGACCCACCACGACTCCATCCTCGACGTGGTCAACACGGTGCAGGCACGACTGAAGGACGAGAAGCGGGCACGCACCCTCAGGTGGGACACCCCGCATGTGCTGTCCTCCGCCGCACGTGCGTGCGTGCTGCTGGGTGACGACACAGCCGCGGGTGACATCGGCGGGGCCTGGCTGCGCATCGCGGACCGTCCCGTCGCGGAGCTTCCTGTCGAGGTGCCCGAGGGGCTGGCATCCATCGCATGGGCGGAGTCGTTGCTGGCTGCCGCGTCGCCGAGCGGGGGTGTCTGCACGGTCCTGCCGCACGGCATCCCCGAGACATGGTGGGGAGCGTCGTTCGACTGCCGCGGACTCACCGCCGACCCGTTCCGCACTGTGTCTTTCGCTGTCCGCTGGCACGGCGCACGGCCCGCGCTGCTGTGGGAGACGGCGGGCCCGGCCGGTCTGGTCATCACAGCCGGCGGTGACAACGGCGGGTGGCATACGACCGACGCATCGGGTGAGACGCTTCTTGCCGCGCCCGCCCGCACCGATGTGTGACTGCCTCGTCGCACTCCGTGCGAACACCCGCGACGGCGTGACACTGTTCGCGAAGAACTCGGACAGGCCCGCCACGGAACGCCAGGACTTCGTGTGGAACCCCTCCCGCGTCGACGAGGGACCGGTGCGCACCACGTACACCGAGATCGAACCGCACGACGGTCCGACGATCGCGTGTGCGATGTCGGTGCCCACGTGGTGCTGGGGAGCAGAGCACGGGGTCAACGAGGCCGGGGTGGCAATCGGCAACGAGACGATCTACACGACCGATGACCCGCGCAGGGTGCCTGATGCGCTGATCTGTATGGACATCGTGCGCATCGTTCTGGAGCGCTGCGGCACCGCTGATGAGGCCGTCGTGATGATCCGGGACATGATCGCCCGTCACGGACAGGGCGGCAGCGGCCACGACACGTCACGCGGCG
>JBEDDY010000004.1:0-2533 GCA_041176025.1 Actinomycetota bacterium
ACGCCACGGACTACCTGGACTCCTCGGCGAGCTCGCAAGCCTCGGCGACTACGAATCTCGTGGCCGTGACCCCGACTATCTCGTCACAGCCGGTGACAGCGAGCCGCACGTACGGTCAGTCAGTCACCCTGTCGGTGACGGCGTCGGTGAGTGACGGCGGGACGATGTCGTACCAGTGGTTGAAGAGTGGCGTTGCAATCACGGGCGAAACGGCGGCTTCATTGACGTTCTCGCCTCTTGCCCTGTCTGATGCGGGTTCATACAGCGTCATCATCACGAACACCGTCGCAGGAGGTCTGCCGTCAACGGTCACGTCGTCCACCGCCACTTTGACGGTGACACAGGCATCGCAGGCCACCGTCACACTCACGTCGACATCGGGTACCTACGGCACGCCACTGACACTCGCCGCATCCGGCGGCTCCGGGACCGGCGCGTATTCGTATGCGGTGACGAGCGCCGGCACGGCCGGGTGCTCGATCTCGGCGGGTTCGCTCAATTCGACATCGCCGGGAACATGCACGGTCACTGTCACGCGCGCCTCCAGCACCAACTACCTCTCGGCCAGTTCCGCGGCCACCGTCGTCACGTTCGGCAAGATGTCCCAGGCTGCCCTTTCGGTGGCAACGACCGCCGGTGACCTGTACACGGGGATCATCGTGTCGGTGCTCGGTGGTTCGGGAACGGGTTCGGTGAGCACGTCGGTGTCCGTCGGTTCGGCGAACTGCTCATTGTCGTCGGGTGTGGTGTCCGCACGAGCCGTCGGAACGTGTGTCCTCACGGTCACCAAGGCCGCCGACTCGACCTACCAGTCCGAGTCCGGCACCTTCACGCTGTCGTTCTCGAAGGCAATGCCGGTGCAGGGAACGTTGAGTTCAGCCACCACAGGAACGGTCGGCACCGGTATCTCCCTCAATTTCACCGGCGGCACCGGCACCGGAGCGGTCACCTACACCGTGTCATCACCGGGTGGAGCGGGTTGCACCATCACGAACGGTGTGCTGAACGCAACGACAGCAGGGAAGTGCACCGTCACCATCACGCGTGCCGGCGACGACACGTACGCGGCGCAGACGACGACCTCCGAGTTCACGTTCGGGGAAGCGGTCATCGCGCCGTCAATGGACACGACGACCATCCCCGGAGTGGTCGTGACCACGACCACTCTCCTTGCCCGTGCGGCGTCGAAGGGAACCGCAGCCGCCGTCACGACGACCACGGCACCCACGACGACGACGGTCCCCGCCAACAAGTTGGTCGCGCCCACGCTGGTGAACACCGAGTCCGCTGCCGGCGCGGCAACGGTCGCGGGCAGGACCGCCAAGGCGAAGACATCCCGCGTCAACAACCAACTTGTGTTCACGGCCGGTGGCTTCACTGTGACGCTCGCGGGAGTCAACCCCGACGGCAGCATCATCCCGTTGACGGAGGATGGTCTGCTGGAGGTGCGCCGGGGGGACATGTTCCGTCTTGACGCGCAGGGATTCGCGCCCGGCTCCGAGGTCGACATCTGGATGTTCTCGAAGTCCATCCACATGGCCCATGTGGACGTGGGGCCGAACGGTCTCGTTCGGTCGACACTGAAGGTGCCGAAGTCGGTGGAGAACGGTCTGCACCATTTGGTGATGGTGGGTGTCGACAGGGCAGAGGCAGAGGCCAAGTTCGAGGTGGGCATGAATGTCGGCGTGCCAGCGAAGCAGTGGTGGTATTCCCGGGTCCTGATCGTCATCCCCATCACGCTCGCGGTGTTCTTCGGCCTGTGGCTGCCGACCACCGCACGCCGGCGACGTCGTCGCATGGTCTGACCCGACCGGCAACGGTCATGAACCCGGCACTCGCCCGGGGCACGGAAACTTGCTATTTTCCTCCTTGAATTCCGTTCAGGGAGGGCCCATGAAGAAGTACCTGAGAATCGCCGTCGCGTCCGCCGTGGTCGCCGCAATCGCACCGTTCAACGTCCTGCGCGCCGAGGCCGCAGGCACGGTGACCGTCACCGGCCAGGCGCCGCAGGGGTACAGCGTGTTGATGGTGGCGAAGTCGGGCAACTCCACCGCCGTCAAGGGCGGCAAGTTCAAGATCAAGGTGTCGAAGACCGATGCGAAGGGCGCGTCACTCCACCTCGTCACGTCGTCGGGTGTCTACGGCGGCCCCATCGTGCTGAAAGCCGACACCAAGAAGAAGACCGGCAACACGCAGCTGTCGGGCGTGTCCGGCGACATCGGCAAGATCGCGATGAAGACCGGGTACTCGCTTGCAGCCGCGAAGAAGACGACCGCCATTGCGACGTCGTCCAAGATCAAGGTGTCGTCGAAGGGCGCGCCTGCGGGCGCGGGCCGCATGGGTCTGCCGAGCAGCACCTCCGGCGCCGGGGTGAAGATCTTCGGTGTGTGGAAGTCCGGTGACGGCGACGCACCGAAGGGCGAGGACACCGACAAGGACGGCCTGCCGAACACGCTCGACCTCGACGATGACAACGACTCGAAGATCGACCTGGTCGACGACTCGAACCCGTCGAAGGCCATCACCACCGGTT
>JBEDDY010000005.1:0-5709 GCA_041176025.1 Actinomycetota bacterium
AGCATCGATCAGCCCTTCATCTCGGACAGGTCGTCGAGCGCGATCGTGCGCCGGTTTCGGTAGATCAACAGAACCATGGCCAAACCGACACCGACCTCGGCGGCGGCGATGGCGATGATGTACAAGGCGAACGTGTTGCCGTCGACCGAACCGTGGCGCACCGAGAAGGCCAACAGGTTCAGGTTGACGGAGTTCAAGATGAGCTCGATGCTCATGAGCACCATGACGGCGTTCTTGCGCGCCAGCACGCCATAGACGCCGATGCAGAAGAGCACGGCGCCGAGCAGCAGGAATTGAGCGGTCAACATGGTGGTCTCAGTCCTTCCGCGCCAACACGATGGCACCGATGACGGCGACGAGGAGTACGAACGACAGCGCCCAGAAGGGCAACAGGTACGGGCCGAAGATGTCGTCACTGATCAGCTGAACCGGCACTTGGGTCATCTCACCCGGGTTATCGATGAGCTTCTCGTCCGAGAAACCGTCGACGATCACCCATGACATCACGCCCAGCATCAACAGCGACACCGGGATGGCGATCTTCCAGTTCTTGTTGTTGAGATCGTTCTCGGCGCCGATGCGCGCGCGGGTGAGCATGGTTCCGAAGAGGAACAACACCATCACCGCACCGACGTACACCAACACCTGGGTGATGGCCACGAACTCGGCTGACAACAGCAGGTACTGAGCGGCGGCTCCGGACAGCACCACGACCAGCCAGAGCGCGGCGTGAACCACGTTGTTCACCGTGACCACCCGCAGAGCACCGACGACCATCAGCAAAGCGATGATTCCGAAGCCGATGTTCTGGGCCACGAGCAGATCGGCGGCCAACATCACTTCTTGCCCTTCTTCTCGGCGCCGGCCTCGAGGGCGGGTGCCTCGGGCACGGTCTCCATCCACTCGCCCAGCTTCACCTTGTCGTGCAACAGGTCGGCGATGCGCGGCTCGCTGTACTCGTATTCGGGGCTCCAGAACAGGGCGTCGAACGGACAGACCTCGACGCAGATGCCGCAATACATGCACAGCGCGTAGTCGATGTCGAAGCGATCGAGCTTGTTCACCTGACGGGGCTTGCCACCGGCGCGACGAGGCGGCGCCAGTTCCTTGTGACCCTCGATGTAGATGCACCAGTCCGGACAGGAGCGTGCGCACAGCATGCAGGACGTGCAGTTGTCCTCGCGCAGGGCGATGACGCCGCGCGCGCGAACCGGCGGCGCTTCCTTCTCGTGCGGGTACTGAACGGTGTTCGCACCGTCGATCGTGGTGCGCTTGAGGGTGTTCAGCGTGACGCCGAGACCCTTCAGGAGTCCGGGGACCTTGGGCATCAGAACGCCACCTTCAAGATCGCGGTGATCATGATGTTCACCAGGGAGACGGGGACGAGAACCTTCCACGCGAACCGCTGCAACTGGTCCTCACGGAATCGTGGGTAGCTGAATCGGACCCACATGATGATGAAGGAGAGCAACATCATCTTGGTGACCATGATCAGCGGACCGACCACGTTCATCCAGTTGTCGACACTGTCCATGGTGTCCCAGCCGAACCAGGCGAACGGAATGCCCCAACCACCGAGGAAGAGCACGGACGCGATGAGCGAGAAGACACCGGCCGTGGCGAACTCGGCGATGAAGAAGGTGAGGAAGCGGAAACCCGAGTACTCGGTCATGTAACCCGACACCAATTCGGATTCGGCGATCGGCATGTCGAAGGGCGTCTGGGTCAGTTCGGCCTGCACCGCGATCATGAAGATGATGAATCCGACGAACTGGGTGAGGATGTACGGGTTGCCCAGTCCGTCCCAGCCGAACATCGAGCCGGCGTTCTGAGCGAACACGATGTCCTGAAGGTTCATCGTGCCGGCCTGGATGATGACGCCGATGACCGCCAACACCATCGGCAACTCGTACGCGATCAGCTGACCGGCGGCGCGCAGACCGCCGAGCAAAGAGTACTTGTTGGCGCTGGCCCAACCGGCGATGAGGATGCCGAGCACGCTGACCGACGACACCGCCAACATGTAGAACACGCCGGCTTCGAAGTTCGTGAACCAGGCGTCGGGCCCGAAGGGAACGACGGCCACCAACAAGAAGGTGGACACCAACACCACCAGTGGCGCGATCTTGAAGATGAACCGATCGGCGCGCTCGGGAGTGATGTCCTCCTTCTGCAGCCACTTGCCGACCTCGGCGAACAACTGCATCGAACCGTACGGACCGGCTTCCATGGGTCCGAGGCGACTCTGCATGAACGACATCATCTTGAAAAGGAAGACGTACACGATCGTTCCGGCCGGTAACAGGACAGCCACAACCCCACCGAGCACGCGCAACAGCGCTTGGGCCCAGTACGGCAGATCGGCGGCGAGCAGACCGGCGCTCATCAGCGATCGATATCCCCGAGGATGAAGTACAACGACGCCAGGATCGTGATGATGTCGGGCACGTACACGCCCTTGAGCACCCACGGCACGATCGAAATGTTGTTGAAACTGGCCGAACGGATCTTGGTGCGGAACGGACCGAGGTCGCCCTTGCTCACCACGTAGTAGCCCATCTCGCCGAGCGGATTCTCGGTGGAGACCCAGGCCTCACCCTCGGGCACCTTGATGATGCGCGGCACCTTGGCCATGACGGGACCCGACGGGATGTTGTCGAGCAACTGGTCGACGATGAGCGTGGACTCGCGCACCTCCTGCAGGCGCACCCAACAACGCGCGAAGCTGTCGCCGTCGGGGTGGGTCCAGACTTTCCAGTCCACCTTGTTCCACGCCATCGGCAACGTCTGATCACGACGCAGGTCCCAGTCGACGCCGCTGGCGCGCAGGTTGGCGCCCGACATTCCGTACTGCATGGCGACGTCCTTCGGAATGACGCCGATGCCACGCGTACGGCTCTGGAAGATCTCGTTGCCGAAGAGCAGGTTCTCCATCTCGTCGCAGAAGTTGCGCAGCTTCTTCATGACCACGCGGGTCTCGTCGATGAAGCCGGCCGGCAGATCCTCCTTCAGCCCACCGATGCGGTCGAAGTTGGGATGGAAGCGGCCACCGGTGGCACCTTCGATGAGGTTCAACACGTACTCGCGGTCACGGAACGCCATGAACACCGGGGTGATGGCGCCCAATTGCACGCCCAGGTCTCCGAGGAACAACGAGACGTTGGCGATGCGCGACAGCTCGAACAAGATGGTGCGAATCCATTGGGCGCGCGGCGGAGCCTCGATCTCCATCAACTTCTCGGCGGCCAGGATGAACGGCACCTCGTTGGCGAAACTGCCGAGCCAGTCGATGCGGTTCACCAACGCGGTGACCTGCGGGTAGGTGCGGACCTCGGTGAGCTTCTCGTATCCGCGGTGCATGTAGCCGCACGACGGTTCGGCCCACACCACCTGCTCGCCGTCGAGGCGGGCGATGATGCGCAACGTTCCGTGGGTGGCCGGGTGCTGCGGTCCGATGTTGAGGGTCATGCCCTCGGTCTCGAGTTCCACGTTCACGCGGGCATCAGCCGCCTGCGCCGCGATGTACGAGAGTTGCTGGCGGTCACCGAGCAGGGACATGACTATTCACCGTCCTCTTCACTGTCGTCGCCGGGGAGCGGCTCGACATCGACGATTCCCGGCCACGGCTTCACGATGCGCGCGAGCAACGGGAAGTCCTTGCGCAACGGATGGCCCTCGAAGTCCTGCGGCAGGTACATGTGGCGAAGGTCCGGGTGGCCGGCGAAGTTGATGCCGAACATCTCCCACGTCTCGCGCTCGTGCCAGTTGGCACCTGCGAACACGGGCACGATGGACTCGACCGTGAGCGAATCTGCGGGAACGTCGCACTTCACGTTGACGCCGCTCGAGGAGAACGGCTTCACGAAGCGCGCGAGCAACTGGAAACGGGTCTCGCCACCGGCGTAGCCCTGCACGATCTCCGTCTTGCGTTCGGGTGCCGGCTGCGTGGGGTCGTCCTCGCCCTTGCCGAACGGTGACGGCATCCAGTCGATCGCCGAGAGGAAGCAGAAGTACGTGTAGCCGAGCGACTTGACGGTCTCGGCCGATGCGCGCCAGGTGTCGGCGGTGACGCGGACCCAGATGTCGTCGTTCGGCTTCAGCAGCGAGTCGGCAACGTTGCCGCCGAGTGCCGCAAGCAGAGCGGCGAGTTCGCTCTCGCGACGCTCGTCGCGCGGTGCCTCGGTGGTGTCAGTGTGCGACAACGGGAACACCCCCACGTTCGGCGGACTCGCCGTCGACGGCACTCATGGCGACGGTGCCCTCGCCGCGCCAGCGTGCGCCCATGTCCTCGTTCTTGATGCGCTGCTGCAGCAGCACGACGCCCTCGAGCAGGGCCTCGGGGCGAGGGGGGCAACCGGGCACGTAGACATCGACCGGGATGATCTGGTCGACGCCCTTCGTGACGGAGTAGCTGTCCCAGTACGGGCCGCCGCAGTTGGCGCAGCTGCCCATGGAGATCACGTACTTGGGCTCGGGCATCTGTTCGTACAGGCGCTTGATGGCCGGTGCCATCTTGTCGGTGACCGTGCCCGAGATGACCACGAGGTCTGCCTGGCGCGGGCTGGCGGGCAGCGGGATGACGCCGAGGCGCATCACGTCGTACCGGGGCGAGCCGAATGCTGCACCCATCTCGATGGCGCAGCACGCGAGGCCCCACTGGTACACCCACATGGAGTACGAGCGGCCCAGGTTGAAGAGAGAAGTGAGCGGCTTCGGAAGCCGTCCGCGATCGACGAGACCCATGATTTGCCGCCTACACCCAGCGCAGGACGCGCTTGCGCCATGCGTACACGAGACCGAGAACGAGAATTGCCACGAAGACACCCATCTCCACCAGGCCGAATCCGGCGTAGCGCTCGAGCTGGGTGGCCCACGGGAAGATGAACACCGCTTCCACGTCGAAGATGACGAAGAGGAGGGCATACACGTAGTAGCGGATCTGGCTCTGGGACCAGCCCTCGCCCACCGGGTCGACGCCGCTCTCGTACGGCATCAGCTTTTCTGTGGACGGCTTGTTCGGGCGCAGCAACGCCGAAATACCGAGCAACAGCCCGGCAATCAGGAATGAAGCGAGACCGAACCACACGACGGTGAGGTATGACCGCAAGAACGGAGACATCGCATCCGAAACTACTACGGGGCCTGTCTTTCACCCCAACTTCGCTCCGCGGACGGGCAGCCCGCGAGCCCTCAGTTCTCGTGCGTTTGTGCCACGTCGCGCAGGAACCAACTGACCAACGCATCAGTGCGGCCCCGCACGTCATCGACCATCAGGCGGGTCCGGTCGAGGAGTTGTTGCCGGTCGATCCCGGTATCGGTCAACTCTGTCGCTCCGTCACCCGATGACCAGTGCCGCACGATCGACTCGGTGGCCTCGGGGTGGAACTGGACCGCAAGGGTGCGCCCCATCCGGAATGCCTGTGGGGAGACCGGGCTGTGGGCGAGGGTCGTGGCCCCGCTTGGCACCGAGAATCCGTCGTAATGCCACTGAAACCATTGCCCAGCAAGGATTTCCAGCGATTCACCGGATCCTGATTCGGTCATTGCTGACACCTCGTGCCAGCCGATTTCGTGTTTGTGCAATCGTGAAACAGCACCGCCGAGGGCCGTGGCCAGCTGCTGGGCACCGAAACAGATCCCCAGGACAGGGACCTGCTCCCCGTGGGCTGCCAGCAGAAAGTGGCGTTCGGCGGAGGTCTCAGCCTCGAA
>JBEDDY010000006.1:0-2549 GCA_041176025.1 Actinomycetota bacterium
GGTCTGGTAGCCGCCGAGAACGTAGATCGGTGTGCTCATGGTGTCTCCCCCTGCGCCTGCGCAGGATGAACACTACGGTCAGATTCAGCCCGCTGACACGACGAGAGCACCATCGACCACCTCGACCCGGACCGCGCCGTCCTCGGTGACTGCCCCGTCCAGGATCAGCACGGCCGCCTTGTCGGCAATCTCGCGCTGTATCAGGCGCTTCAGCGGGCGCGCTCCGAAAGTCGGGTCGTACCCCCTCTCGGCCAGCATCACCCGCGCAGCCGGCGTGACCTGCAGCGTGATGCGGCGGTCGGCCATCCGCTGCACCAGGTGTTCGAGCTGAATGTCCACGATCAGACCGATGTCGTCCTGCGTGAGGGTGCGGAAGCGCACGATCTCGTCGATGCGGTTCACGAACTCCGGCCGGAAGTACTCGATCGGCTCGCCGGGCAGATTGCTCGTCATGATCAGCACCACGTTCGTGAAGTCCACGGTGCGTCCCTGTCCGTCGGTCAGACGGCCGTCATCGAGCACCTGCAGCAGCACGTTGAACACGTCGGGGTGCGCCTTCTCCACTTCGTCGAGCAGCACCACGCTGTACGGACGGCGACGCACGGCCTCGGTCAACTGTCCACCTTCGTCGTAACCGACGTACCCGGGCGGCGCCCCGATGAGACGCGACACGGAGTACTTCTCCATGTACTCCGCCATGTCGATGCGCACCATCGCCCGCTCGTCGTCGAACAGGAACTCAGCCAGCGCACGCGCCAGTTCGGTCTTGCCGACACCGGTCGGACCGAGAAACATGAACGAACCGATCGGGCGGTTCGGGTCGGAGAGACCCGCGCGACTACGGCGGATGGCATTCGAGACGGCGTTCACCGCTTCGTCCTGGCCGATGACGCGCTTGTGCAGCAGGTCCTCGAGTCGCACGAGCTTCTGCATCTCGCCCTCCAGCAGGCGACTGACCGGCACACCGGTCCACTTGCTGACGACCTCGGCGATGTCCTCTGCGTCGACCTCTTCCTTCAGCATGCGGTTGCCGGACTGCAGCTTGTCCAGGTGCTCGGTGGCATCGGTGATGCGGCGCTCCAGTTCGGGGATCCGTCCGTACTTGATCTCGGCGGCCTTCGCAAGGTCGGTCTCGCGGTCCACATTGGTGCGGAGCGACTCCAGTTCCTCCTTTAGGGTGCGGATCGCGCTGATGGCCTCGCGTTCCGACTCCCAGTGCTCCTTCATGATGTCGATCTGGGTCTGCAGCTCGTCGAGTTCCTCGTTGAGGGACGTGAGACGCTCGCGCGATGCGGTGTCGGTCTCCTTCTCCAGTGCGACCCGCTCGATCTCCAGCTGGAGGGCGCGGCGCTGCACGACGTCGATCTCGGTGGGCAGCGAATCGATCTCGATGCGCAGCTTGCTCGCCGCCTCGTCCATCAGGTCGATCGCCTTGTCGGGCAGAAAGCGGTTGGTGAGGTAACGGTTCGACAGCACCGCGGCACTGACGAGTGCCGAGTCCTGGATGCGGACACCGTGGTGCACCTCGTACCGTTCCTTCAGGCCGCGCAGGATCGCGATCGTGTCCGGGACCGACGGCTCTCCCACGTACACCTGCTGGAAACGGCGCTCCAGCGCCGGGTCCTTCTCCACGTACTTGCGGAACTCGTCCAGCGTCGTCGCGCCGACCATGCGCAGTTCTCCGCGCGCCAGCATCGGCTTGATCATGTTGCCGGCGTCCATCGCACCCTCGGCACCGCCCGCGCCCACCAGGGTGTGCATCTCGTCGACGAAGGTGATGATCTCGCCGTTCGAGTCGGTGATCTCCTTCAACACTGCCTTCAGGCGCTCCTCGAACTCGCCGCGGTACTTCGCACCCGCCAGCATGCTGGCCAGGTCCAGTGCGATGAGTCGCTTGTCCTTCAGGCCCTCTGGCACGTCACCGTCGGCGATGCGGCGCGCGAGTCCCTCGACGATCGCCGTCTTGCCCACACCGGGTTCACCGATCAGCACCGGGTTGTTCTTCGTGCGTCGTGACAGCACCTGGATCACGCGGCGGATCTCCTCGTCACGGCCGATGACGGGGTCGATCTTGCCGTCGCGCGCGCGTTGCGTCAGGTCCTGGCCGTACTTCTCGAGTGCGGCGAACTGTGATTCCGGGTCGGGCGACGTCACGCGGTGCGACCCACGCACCTGCTGGAGTGCGGCGAGAAGCTCGTCACTAGGCACCCCGACGCGCGAGTTCATCGCCAGCAGCAGGTGCTCGACGGACATGTAGTCGTCGCGCATGTCCTTGCGCGCGGACTCGGCGTTGCCGAACACGTTCGACAACTCGCGGCTCATGCGGGCCTCCTGGCCGCCCTGCACGCGCGGCAGTTTCTCGACAGCCTCGAACGCGCGGTCGCGAAGCATTCCGGCTGCGATACCGAGCGCCTTCAGGGTGGCGGGAATGACAGTGTCGGTCTGGTCGAGCAACGCCACCATCACGTGGTCGGGTGTGACCTCGGGGTTGCCGTTCGTGCGCGCGGAGTCTCCCGCCGCGGCGACGGCCTCCTGCGTGCGTGTGGTCC
>JBEDDY010000007.1:0-6448 GCA_041176025.1 Actinomycetota bacterium
GGCACGCTTCGGCGAGATGCTCGCGGGGATGAGGTCGATGGACGCGCACTTCGCGTCCGCGCCGCTCGGTTCGAACATCCCGGTCCTGCACGGGCTCGTCGCGTGGTTGAATACCGTCGTCCTCGCGCGCCCGACGAGCGCCGTCGTTCCCTACAGCCATGACCTCGCCCGGCTGCCCGCATTCCTCCAGCAATTGATCATGGAGAGCAACGGCAAGTCGGTGGGGACCGACGGTCGCGAGGTGATGCACCAGACGAGCCCGGTCGTCTGGGGTGACGCGGGGACCAACGGTCAGCACGCGTTCTTCCAGTTGCTCCACCAGGGCACGAGGATCGTCCCCGTGGACTTCATCGGCGTGCGCGAGCCCGTGGGCAGCGACGCGGCGGCCCACGACATGCTCGTGGCGAACATGCTCGGCCAGGCGGCGGCTCTTGCCCTCGGCCGGCCAGGGGCCGGTGAGCCCCACCGGGTGTTCCCCGGCAACAGGCCGAGCACCACGGTCCTGATGGACGACCTCTCGCCTGTTTCCCTCGGCGAACTGGTGGCGATGTACGAGCACTCGACCGCGGTCCAGGGCTGGATGTTCGGGGTCAACAGCTTCGACCAGTTCGGTGTCGAGCTGGGCAAGGAGCTCGCCAGCGCCCTGCTGCCGGAGGTCGAGGGCGGTGCCCCCGGCCCGGGCACGGAGGCAACGCGGGCGGCCGTGCGCAGGTACCGCTCGCGCTGAGCCGGCCCGGGGAATTCGGGGTTGGGCGAACAAGTGTTTGCCCCTATCCTGTCGCGCATGGCGCGGGGCAAGGGTGGCAAGAAGGACGGCAACGACAACGGTGCCGCAGTGGCCGGTGCAGTGGTCGGCGCGGTGGGCAAGGCCAGCGACGATGCCACCATCCGCATGCTCAACCTGGTCGCGTTGCTGTCCAACACGAGCGTGCCGCTCTCCATCGACGAGATCGCCGTCGCCATGTCCACGCTCGACCCGCGGTTCCGCTACGGCGACGAAGAGGGCAGGCGCACCAAGTTCAACCGTGACAAGAAGGAACTCCTGAAGATGGGCGTGCCCATCAAGGTGTCCGTCCGTGCCGGCCGGCAGGCCGGCGTCGGCGAGTACATCATCGACAAGGAGCGCTACGAACTCATCAACTTCGGCCTGACGGAGGAGGAACTCGACGCACTCCAGCAGGCGGCCGCGGTCGTGCAGCTTGAGACCACGTGGGGCCGCAGCGCGGTGCAGTGGCTCGGCGGTGCAGTCGACGCCCCCGACATGTCTGAGGCCGCCCGCGTGGCCGCCGGCGGGATCCCTGCGCTCGCGCCGCTCTGGGAGGCCGTGTCGCAGAAGTGCGTCGCCACGTTCAAGTACCACTCGCGCATGCGAACCTTCCACCCGTACGGCCTCCTGCAGCGCGGCGGCTTCTGGTACGTCGTCGGGGTGGAACAGGCGGCAGACGGCGTGCCCGTGCAGAACCGCACGTTCCGAGCGGACCGCATCGAGGGTGATGTCGCCCTCAGCAAGCCCGGACAGTTCGAGCTCCCCGCCGGATTTGATGTTCGTGCCTCCATCCCCGTCGATCCCAAGACGTTCGGTGAAGGTGCCGGTGTCATGGCCACCGTCCTCGTGGACAAGTTCCTCGCCAACAACGTGATCTCGGAGCTCGGCCCCGAGGCTGTCATTGCCACCCGCAACGACGGCTCCGTCGAGGTGAGCGTGCCGTGCGGCAACTACCCGGCCTTCCGTTCATGGCTGTTCGCCATGGTGGACCGTGCGGAGATCCTCGCACCGGCAGATGTCCGCGGCCGCATCATCGATGACCTGCGCGTGCTCGCGGGGGCGCCACAATGAGCGGCAAGCGCGGCCCCGTGCCCAGCTCGGTGCGCGTCGCGCGTCTGCTGAAGATGCTCCCGTGGCTCGTGGCGAACGGGCCGTCCGTGGCCATCAAGGACATGGCGGCGCAGTTCAGCCTCTCCGAGGACGAGTTGCTCGCCGAGATCGAGCTCGCGTCCACCTGCGGCCTGCCCCCGTACACCCCTGACATGCTCACCGGCATCTGGATCGAGGAGGGCACGATCCATGTGTTCGGTGCCCTGCAGTTCGACCGCAGGCTCGAGCTCACCCGGGAAGAGGCCTTCGGGCTCTCGCTGCTCGGTGCCGCGGCAGGCAAGCTGCGCGGGTTCCGCCGCTCGTCGGCCCTGCGCAGTGCGCTCCGCAAACTGAAGAGGGTGCTGGGTGATGCCGAGTTGGCGGTCGACCTCGAGTCACCGGCATTCCTGGACGAAGTGTCGGAAGCCGCACGCAGCGGACGCAAGCTCGTGATCTCGTATGCCGGCATGGCGAGCGGGGAGATCTCGGACCGCACGATCGTGGTGCGTCACGTGTACTCGGACCGCGGCCACTGGTACGTGAACGCAGACGACAGCAAGCATGACTGGGCCCAGCGCACCTTCCGTGTCGACCGCATGCGCGCGGTCACCGCCACCGAGGAGTTCGCCGAGGTGCGTCCCGGTGCAGTCGAGGTCCCCAACTGGTTTGCATCAGAGACCGAGGGGACCACGGTCTCGCTCCACCTGCCCCAGGAGTCGGCATGGGTGGTCGAGTCATACCCGTCGCGCAGCGTCACGGAGAATCCCGACGGGTCAGTGGATGTCACCCTGATCGCATCCAGCGAGCACTGGCTGGGCCGTCTCCTGCTGAGGGCCGGGGCCGGGGCGCACGTGCGCGGCCCAGAGGAGTGGTCGGATCTCCAGGCCCGCACCGCGCGAGGCGTGCTGTCGCGCTACTCGCCGGACAGCCCGGGCAGCTGACCGGCGTTCTCCACCCCGAGCTCGTCGATGAGGTGCATCAGCACCTGTGCGGTGGCGGTGGCATCGGAGCGGGCTTCGTGGGCGCGCTCCCGTTCGATGCCGTAATGGGCGCACAGCGCCTCGAGGCTGTGCTTCCGGGTGCGTTCTGAGTCGAGGCGTCTGGCCAGGGCGAGCGTGTCGACATAGTCGGTGATGCGACGGCTCATGCCCACGCGGTCGGATTCGGCCTCCAGGAAACCGATGTCGAAGCGGGCATTGTGGGCAGTGAACACGCGACCCTCGCTGATTGACCAGATCCTCGACAGGGCGGCCCGCAACGGCATGCCGTGTTGCTCCACCATCTCGCGCGAGATGCCGTGGACATGCTCGGCGCCGTGTTCGTACTGCTCCGGGAACTCGGGTTTGACCACCGTGTCGAACGACTCGACGATCTCGCCGCGACCGTTCACCACGACCGCGGCCATCTGGACGATCCGGTCTCTCGTGGGGTCAAAGCCGGTGGTCTCGAGGTCGACCACGGCGAACAGTGCCTCGGCAAGGTTCTGTGGCCTGTTGTCTTCCATGTGGCTCACACTATTCGCGGGGTGTCGCAGCGGTCCCTCACGAAGCCGCGCCGGGCGCCATCGCCTTCATCAACGTCTCCCGGTCGAAATAGTCGCGCCAGAGGGTGATGACACCGTTCCTCACCTCGAACACGCCGCACACAGGAAGTGACCGCCATGAGCCCGACAGCCGGAGGCGGTCGTCACGCTCGTTCAGCACCGTGCCGTGCGCGAGGTCCCCGCTCGCGACCTGCCGCAACGTCTCCCACTCGATGTCCTCGGCCATGGCGAAGAAGCCGGTCAGTGCGGCGCGGATTCCTTCCGGTCCGTGTGTCCTGCCCATCGGCACGTTGTCGTACTCGCAGTCCGGCGAGACGAGAACGAGTGCGGCGTCGAGGTCACGAGCGCTGAGGAGCGAGATGAACGTGCGGACGAGTTCGTCTGGGTCTGATGCCATGGCGCCATCCTTGCACGACGCCTGTGCGGCGGCCCCGACGCGGCGGGGGAGCGCGTCAGAGAAGCTCTGCCGCGAGGCTGGCGACCTCGCTGCGCTCGCAGGCCGCGAGCGTGACGTGACCGAAGCATGCCTGGTTCGAGAACGCCTGGATGAGCACCGCGAGCGCGTTGTTCGACTCGCCCATGTACGGGGCGTCGATCTGGCTGGTGTCGCCGGTGAAGACCACCTTCGTCCCCTCGCCGATGCGGGTCAGGATTGTCTTCAAGGTGGTGGGCTCCAGGTTCTGGGCCTCGTCCACGACAACGAACTGCCGGTGCAGCGACCTGCCTCGCAGGAACGTGACCGACTCGAGAGAGAGCTGGTTGCGCTGCTGCAGGTCGTCGATCATGCGCTTGGCATCGTTGCTGCTGCGCTGGTCCGTGAGCGCGACGATGGCGTCGTGGATGGCGGACATCCACGGGTCGAGCTTCTCGTCCAGCCCGCCCGGCAGGAAGCCCACGTCGGCCCTGCCGACAGGCACGAGCGGCCTGTACACAGCGAGTTTTTCGTAGGTGCGCGACTCCACGACCTGCTCGAGCCCTGCGGCGATGGCCATCACCGTCTTGCCCGTGCCCGCCCGGCCGTCCAGGGCGACGACGCTGACGGCCGGGTCGAGAAGCAACTCGAGGGCGAAGCGCTGTTCCTTCGAACGGGCCCGCAGGCCCCACGCCTCGGGGGACGCGGCCGGGAGGAGCTCAACGATGTCGCCGGTGCGGCGCACCAGCGCGGACTGCGAACCGGCGCGCAGGACAGAGAACTCGTTCTCGTGCAGCACGTCAAGATCGGCGCTTGTCGACGCGTCCACCTCGCCGTCCGCATAGAGGCGGTCGACGGTCTCCCGCGACACCTCCGTGGTGACCCATCCCATGGGTCTCGTCACGAGAGAGCGTCCGACGGGCTGGTGCTCGGCGGCCTCGAGGCCCATGTGGGCTGCCTTGATGCGCAGTCCTGCGTCGTTCGAGATGACCCTGGTGGGGGCGAGCATCGACTGGCCGATGGCGGCCCCGATGATGCGGTTGTCCGGGATCACCGGGTCCAGGCCGTTCTCCAGCAGGCGGTTCTTCTGGACCCCGTTCACCTCGATGTGGACGGTGGCCCCGTCAGTCTCGGGGCCGAGGGGAACCGGCTGGTGGATGGAGCCCCCGGCCCGCCGGCGGAGGTCCTCGATCGTGCGCAGCGCAGTGCGCGCCGCCCGCCCGACGTCGTCCGTGCGGGTCTTCAGGCCGTCCAGTTCCTCGATGACGGTCAGCGGGATGACGACATCGCACCCGGGGAACGAATGGAGGCACGCAGGGTCGGCAACGAGCACCGAGGTGTCGAGAACTATGCGCGTCCGTGTGGATGTGGGGGACTGGGGGAGCTGGTCCGACTCGTACATCCCGGTGATCTTCTGCATCTCACCGGTGTCAACTCTCTCGGTCACGCACACTCCCGCCGGCGGTGTCGAACACGCCGGTCGACCCCGCCTGGCGCCCGGCGGGACAACTATTGCCGTTGCGCGAGGTTCGTCGGTGGATGCTCGATCGACACGTGACTCGGTGCTGAAGGGCCTCCCGAAGGGTCCGTCCAGGGTGTCCATCAGGATTTTTTCAGGATTTTTTTCCGGCTGATCCGGGCCTCCGCGGACGGCATGTCGCGCGCGCATCTCGGGTCGCGCACTGACCGCATCGTCAGGCGTTGTCGGTGCCTGCCTTGTGACTGTGTGCGACGCACGTCACCGCGATTGCGATGCGCGGTGTGGCTGACCGGATTCCCGCAAACCCTTGTCGGTGCAGGGTTTGCAAGCATCACGAGTTCCCGGACATGCGCCCCGGGAGCCGGTGCGTCGATGCGCGAGGCACGCCGCACCTCAGCACCGGTGCGCGTGTGCGCGGTGTCCGTCCGGTACGTCGCGAAAGGCACCGCGCATGCCTCGTGACGCCACCGAACATGCATGTACTTGCATCTGCAAACACCGAAATGCTTGCAATGGTCCGCCAGAAGATGTCAGATAGTCACACCACTCCGATCCGAGGAGGAACCAACAATGACCAAAGCAGAGCTCATCGAAGAAGTTGCGAAGGCCGCCGATTGTTCCAAGGCAGATGCCGAACGGACACTCGCCGCGTTCTTCGAACTTGTGGTGGCTTCTACCAAGAAGGGCGAAAAGGTGGCATGGCCGGGCTTCGGCGCGTTCAGCACCACCAATCGCAAGGCCCGCACTGGTCGCAACCCGCAAACGGGTGCGACCGTCACAGTGCCGGCTTCCACTGCGATGAAGTTCACAGCGAGCTCGACACTGAAGGCTCAGCTGAACCCAAACCGTAAGTAACCACTTACCCAACGAGAGGAAACTCAAAGTGGCAGCAAAGAAGAAGGCAGCAGCCAAGAAGGCTCCTGCAAAGAAGAAGGCAGCTAAGAAGGCAGCCCCGAAGAAGGCCGCCAAGAAGGCAGCCCCGAAGAAGAAGAAGGCAGCAAAGAAGGCGGCCCCGAAGAAGGCCGCCAAGAAGGCTGCTCCGAAGAAGAAGAAGGCCGCCAAGAAGGCAGCCCCGAAGAAGGCAGCAGCGAAGAAGGCTGCTCCGAAGCGCAAGAAGGCCGCCAAGAAGAAGGCAGCAGCGAAGAAGAAGTAACAACT
>JBEDDY010000008.1:0-7754 GCA_041176025.1 Actinomycetota bacterium
CGCGGATACCCGACCCGATGATGTCCCGAAGTGTTCCGTCGGTGACGAAGCTCCGCTGGAGATTGTCGAGCCACGGGCTCTGTCCCTGCTCCGAGGACAACCGACGGAGACGGTCGCTCACTTCCGGATCAACTCCTTCACGGTGTTGCAGACGTTCGCAACGTTGATTCCCAGTTTGTCCATGACCACACCGCCAGGTGCACTGGCACCGAATCGATCGATTCCGACGGAAGCATCGGCGTACTTTGCCCACCCGAAGGTGGAGCCGGCCTCGACGCTCACTACGGGGACTCCTCCCGGAAGCACGGAAGCACGGTGAGCCGCTGACTGTTCGTCGAACACGTTCCACGACGGCATCGACACGACGTTCACGGGAATCCCATCGGCCGCAAGAACCGTCGCTGCCTCGGTTGCCACGCCCAGCTCGCTGCCCGTCGCGATGATCACCGCGGCGGGATTGTCGCGAGAGACGATGCTCTTCGCCCCGACCGCCACGGCCGAGCCATCGGTGAGGGCAGGCACGTTCTGCCGGGACAAAATGATCGCCGTCGGTCCGTCGTGCTCGACGGCGGCCCTCCATGCCGCGACCGTCTCGTTCGGGTCTGCGGGCCGTATGACATTCAGGCCGGGAATGGCACGGAGAGTTGCGAGATGCTCGACCGGCTGGTGGGTGGGTCCGTCCTCGCCCACGCCGACAGAGTCATGGCTGAAGACGAACACGCACCTGGCCCGTGACAGGGCGGCCAACCGGATGGACGGGCGCATGTAGTCGGCGAACACAAAGAACGTGCCCGCGACAGGGAGGATCCCACCGTGCAGGGCCATGCCGACGATCGCGGCACCCATGGCATGCTCGCGGATGCCGTAGTACACCTGCCGTCCCGCATTGTTCGATGCCGAGAACGCATTCTTGCCGTCCAACTGCGCGCCCGTGTTGCCGGTGAGATCTGCTGCACCGCTCATCACGGCGGGGAGAACGTCCCGGCTTGCCTCGAGTGCCTTCTGGAAGGCCTGGCGGGTCGCGAGATTCGTCTCGGAATCGAAAGTGGGGAGGGAGGAGTCCCAGCCCTGCGGGGCGAGGGTCGTGACGGCCGATGTCACGGCCTTCTCGCGGCTCCCGACGGATGTCCGCCACGCGTCGAGCGCCTCAGCGGCTCGGTCTGCCACGTGCTTGCGGTATGCGTCGACAAGATCTTCCGGGGCCCAGAACGGCTCGTCCGGTATTCCCATGACCTGTTTTGTCGCGCTCACGTGGGCCGCAGTGAACGGGTTGCCGTGGGCCGTGTGGTGGTCGGTGAGGTCGGGTGACGGGAAGCCGATGTGGGTCCGCAGCACGACGAGCGTCGGTTGGCCCCGGTGTGCCCTTGCTGCCACGAGGGCGTTCTCGATTTCGTCAAGATCATCGCCGGGGTCACCCGCATCGATGACGTTCCACCCGTACGAGCGGAAACGCATCGTGACGTCGTCCGAACAGGTCATGTCCGTGCCACCATCGATGGTGATCTTGTTGTCGTCGAAGATGCACACGAGGCGATCGAGCTTGAGGTGACCTGCGAGGGAAGCAGCCTCATGACTGATGCCCTCCATGAGACACCCGTCGCCGGCGACGACGAAGACGTTGTGGTCGATTGCCTCGGCACCGTGCGTCGCACGGAGGTGGGCCTCGGCGATCGCCATGCCGACTGCATTCGCGAAACCCTGGCCGAGCGGCCCAGTCGTGACCTCGACCCCCGACGTGTGCCCGACCTCGGGATGTCCGGGCGTGGCCGACCCCCACTGACGGAATTGCTTGATGTCATCGAGGCTGGTGCCGTGACCGGAGAGGTAGAGCATCGAGTACTGCAGGATCGACGCGTGCCCACCGGAGAGGATGAAGCGGTCGCGGTTGATCCACTGTGGGTCCGCCGGGTCAAAGCGCATTACACGGCTGAAGAGAACATGGGCGAGCGGGGCGAGCGACATTGCCGTTCCCTGGTGACCGCTCTTCGCCGCGAGCGGGGCATCCATGGCAAGACCCCTGATGAGGGCGATTGCCTGCTTGTCCCGGTCAGATGTCAGTTTGGAAGCCACGGGGAGACTGTAATCGCCGCCACGTCCGCACGACGCCTAGGGACCGGTCACAGGCAACGACGTCGCATGACTCACCGGCGCGGACGTGGCCGATGTCGTTCCTGTCGATGATCGATGCGGGAAGGGATGTGGCGGAACGCAGGGCTGTGGAAAGTTCCACCCCGCACGCCATGACGGCATTTCGGACGCATTCCGCAAGTGGTGTCGCACTTCCCGCGAGCGTCCCGTCGCCGAGTGTGGGCACACCGCCGACGAGTCGCACACCCGCCCTGACGGCCCACGACGCCCGCCAGGCAATGGAATCAGAGACGAGGCACACTCCTGTCGGCTTGGCAGAGAACGCAAGGGCCACCGCTTCGGGGTTCACATGGTGCATGTCTGCGATCAACCCGGTCAACACGCGGTCATCGGTCAGGGCGGCCAGCACCATGCCGAAGTCGCGGTGGTGGATGCCCGACATCGCGTTGAACAGATGTGTCACCATGCGTGCACCGGCGTCGACGGACGAATCCCATTGGTCGCGGGTCGGCCGGGTGTGGCCCAGCGAGACGACTATTCCGCGGGTTCTCAGTGACCTGATCGCATCCAGTGCTCCGGGACTCTCGACACCGAGAGTCACCAGACGGACGATCGATGGGAGCGACTGCAACCATTGAACGTCAGGTTCGATGATGCGGGAACGGGGATGTGCGCCCGGGGCACTGCCGAGAAACGGACCCTCGAGGTGCACGCCCGCGCATCCGTGGAGCCCGGCGTCAGCAATCCGTTCGACTCGTTCGGACATTGCCCCGAGCTCGTCGGTGATCAGGGTCGCGAGGTACGACGTCGTGCCCACGCCGGCCAGTCGTGTGTCCAGTCTCCTCAGGTTGTCGACGCTGCGGTCGGCGCAGTCGACGTCGTCGAACCCGTTCATCTGGAGATCGACGAATCCGGGGCAGACGAGATGGTGCTCGGGTGCGCCCTCGAACGGCTCGATGCTCCGGACAATCCCGTCGCTGAGCATCAAGAGGGACGGCCCGTGCATCTCGATGCCATCGAAGAATCGGGCACACGTGATGGCTTCGGTCATCGACACGACTTCACGGTAGTGGTGTTGTCAGGAGACCCCGGCCTTCGCGCGTGGTGTCAACCTGATGTCGGCGAAGCGGAGCGTCGCGAGACGGCACGTCGCCAGTGTCCGGATCACCCACCAGCCGGGGTCGATCTCCGACCACCGGTGCGACAGACGCGGGGAGGACGGAGCTGCGTGGTGATTGTTGTGCAGACCTTCGCCCATGGTGCAGAACGCGAGCCACTGGAGGTTGGTGGCCTTGTTGTCGTACGGCCGGCGTCCGAAATGGTGACCGAGTGCGTTCACTGCGGCGTTCCCGGCAAGGTACATGTTGGCGTGCGCGAACGCAGCCATGAAGCCCACGAGCGGCCCTGCAACGATCATGAGAATCGCAATGCCGGTGATCAGCCCGGAGTTCTTGTGGTTGAAGAACAAGCGGTCCCACCGGTCGTCGGGGAGGTCGCGTGCGTACCTGTCGAGAATCGCGGGATCAGCGAGTGCCTTTCGGTAGAGAGCCACGTTCTTTGCCTGGACGGTCCGCCAACCGAGCAGCACGGGCGAGTGTGGGTCGCCGTCCTCATCGGTGAACGCGTGGTGCTTGCGGTGCACGGCCACCCACTGCCGCGGTTTGATGCCGGTGGTCAGCCAGATGACTGCCCGGAAGAACATCGATGCAGGTGCCCGGAGAGTCAGTCCCCGGTGACTGAGTGAACGGTGGAGATAGACCGTCGTTGCGGTGTTGGCCAGCGTTGTCACGATGAACCCGATTCCGATGGCAATCAGGACCTGAACAAAGAAGTGGGTCATGGCGACACCTTACTTCGCTACCTACTGGTAGGTAGGCAGCGTGGCAACGGTAATTTGTGAGGGTGGCTGAGCATGTTCAGGAGGAGCGTTCGACTCGTGACCTCATTCTGGACGAGGCAGTTTCGTGTTTTGCCGAGAGGGGGTACGACGGGACGTCCCTGAACGACATTGCCGCAGGGGTGGGAATCAGACGGCCGAGTCTGCTGCATCATTTTCCCTCCAAGGAAGCCCTGTACGGGGACGTGTTCGAGCGGATCATGTCGGACTGGTTGGAACGCGTGGACATCGCGGTCGCCATGGAGGCAACGGGATGGGACAAGGTCGAATTGGTCCTGCGGGCCGGTTTCGCGTTGTTCGAGGACCATCCCGATTATGTCCGTCTCATGAGGCGTGAGGCGCTGGACGGGGGGATTCACCTGGGTATCGACCTTGCGTCGGTTCTCAAGCCCCTCTTCGAGTCGGCAGCGTCGTATCTCCAGGATCTGATGGACCGTGGCGTTCTCCGCAGCCATGACCCACGGCAGTTGTTGATCACCGGGTACGGGGCAATCCTGACGTACTTCTCCGATGCGCCGTTCGTCACCGGCCTGCTGAACGAGGAGGCCCTGACCACGCGGAACATCCGAGAGCACTGCGAGAGTGTCATCACGTTCTTCAGGTCAGCCCTGGTCGGCTGAGCGTGATTGACCACGCTCGCATCCGATCCCCGCGAACTACCGTGTAGGCGTGACGAATACCCACGGTTCCACCCTGTCCGAAGCAGCATCAAAGGAGATTCTCCGCGAGTACGGGGTTCCCTTTGCACGAGAGGCGGTGACGGTCAACGCCGGCGAGGCAGTAGCCGCTGCCGACGCGATGGGGTACCCGGTCGTGCTGAAACTCGGTGGGAATTCGATTGCCCACAAGACGGAGAGGGGTCTCGTGCGCCTGCGGCTCACTGACGCGACACAGGTCCGCGCAGCCGCCGAGGATCTTCTCTCGAAGGCGACACCGGAGGACGGCGACGTCCATCTCCTCGTGGCGGAGATGGTTTCTGGCGGCCGGGAACTGATTGCCGGTGTCCTTGTGGACCCGCAATTCGGACCCACTGTGATGCTGGGCATCGGCGGGGTGCTGGCCGAGGCGATTGCCGACGTGACGTTCCGGCCCGCTCCCGTCACCCGGGCCCAGGCTGCCGACATGATCGACTCGCTGCGGACCCAGAAGTTCCTCGGTGCGTTCCGGGGGGAGGATGCGGTCGACAGGGCACAACTCGTGGATTGTCTGGTGTCGCTCTCCGATGTTGCCGTGAAGCGCCGGGACATCCTGTCGATCGACATCAACCCGTTGATCGTCACGAACTCGGGTCGCATCGTCGCCGTGGATGCGCTCGTCGAGCTCGGAGTGCGTCCCGATCACGCCGCCACGAGCAGGAGGTTCTCGGAGGAACAGTTCCGCGCCTTGTTCGACCCCAGGGGCGTTCTCGTCACCGGTGCGTCGACCCACCCGGGCAAATTCGGGTTCGTGTCCCTGCACAACATCCTCGCGAGCGGCTACGGCGGTGCCGTGTTCGGAACCAACCTGAGCGGCGAGGAGGTTCTGGGAGTGAAGACCGTCGCCGACATCGATGCACTGCCCGAGAACGCGATAGACCTCGTCTTCGTCTGCACCCCTGCGGCTGCGAACCCGGACCTGTTGAGGGCATGCGCCCGCAAGGGAATCAAGGCCGCCTTCCTGACGTCTGCCGGTTACGGCGAGGCAGGTGACGAAGGACGTGCGCTCGAGGCCGACCTGGTGGCCCTCGCAGACGAACTGGGGATCCTCATGGCGGGACCGAATGGACAGGGTGTGGTGTCGACACCGTCGCATCTCTGCGCCCAGATCGTGGCTCCGTACCCGCCCGCGGGGGGAATCGGGGTGGCCAGCCAGAGCGGCAACTTCGTGTCGAGCTTCATGAACTACGCGAGGCAGACGGGTGTGGGTATCAGTCGAGCGGTGTCGGCGGGGAATGCGGCGGCACTCGGCGTCGCCGATCTTGTCGAGTGGTACGCAGTCGACAGAGAGACGAAGGTGTCTCTCGCGTACGTCGAGGGCATCTCCAACGGACGTGCGTTGATGGACAGGCTGGGCGCGGTGACAGCCTCGAAGCCACTCGTCGTCATCAAGGGCGGCGCGACGGAGAACGGAGCCCGCGCCGCAGCCAGTCACACCGGCGCGCTGGCGGCGAACGACTCCGTGTTCGACGGTGAGTGCCGCGCCAAGGGCATCACTCGCGCTGCAACAGTGGAGGAGGCGTACGAGGCCGCCGCGACTTTTGCGACACAGCCGCTGCCGAAGGGTCCGAACATCGTGGTCCTCACGACAGCGGGTGGCTGGGGCGTGGTGACGTCGGATGCAATCGCGCGTGACGGTGATCTTCGTCTGATGCAGCTGCCCGATGACCTGCGAACAGCGATCGACGGGAAGCTCCCGCCGCGCTGGAGCCGCAACAACCCGGTGGACTGTGCCGGCGGCGAGACACGTGACACCATTCCGGAAGTGATGGAACTCATTGCGTCCCATCCCGAGGTGGACGCCGTGATCTACCTCGGCCTCGGCATCCAAGCGAACCAGGCACGTCTGATGCGCGAGGGAAGGTTCTACCCGGACCACGGACTCGAGAGAATCGTCGACTACCACGAACGGCAGGACGCGCGTTTCGCCGAGGCAGCCGCACAACTCAGCACGAAGACGGGCAAGCCGATCCTCGTGGCCACCGAACTTGCCACTGCCGACCCGCAGAATGCGGGGGTCGTTGCCGTGCGGGAAAGCGGAAGGCTCTGTTATGCGACCGGAAACAGGGCAGTGACCGCTCTCGGGCATCTGTACCGATACGCAAGGTTCGTTGGTGTCGCGACGCGCTGAAGTGTCTCCCCGTCGGGCGGACAATCCCGTGAGGCTCGTCTCGATGGTGGGGGCAGCCGGATCGGTGGTCCTGGGTGGACTCTTTGTCGTGCTGTCGTCCCTCGGGTCACGTGTCGACGCCCTGCCACCGGGCGTCCCGCTGGAGGGCCCGCGTCAACCCGTCCTGTCGGCCCGCCGCACACCGGGAACGTTGTCCCACGTCACCCGCACCGCAAGGGTGTCAGCCGGACTGGCCGACGTGCGGGCATCACTTCCTGCGGGTTCCTGTCTGACGGTGGACTGGTTGGGCCAGAGGTTGGAGACGACCCGTGCGGGCGAGTCCTTCATCCCGGGAAGTGCCGTCAAATTGGTCACGGCTGCAGTGGCTCTCGAGGTGCTGGGGCCTGACACCACGTTCACTACCTCGGTCCGTGCAACCAGGAATGCCGACGGTTCGGTCGGCGACCTGTTCTTTGTCGGTGGTGGCGACCCCTTGATCGTCAGGTCCGAGTACACGGCCACGGAGAAGTACCAGACGTTCAACCAGACCTCGCTGGAGGCGATCGCGGACGGCGTCGTTGCGTCCGGCGTTCGTGTGGTGACCGGACGTGTCGTCGGTGTGGACACACTTCTCGATGCGGAACGGTTCGTGACGGGTTGGCCCACGGAGTTCCACGGAACCGAGAGTGGGCCCTTGGGTGCGTTGGTCGTCAACGACGGGGCGGTCATCGGCCTGCCCGTGAAACCCGACGATCCGGCACTCTCGGCCGCGGGTGAGTTGCTTGTACTTCTGCAGGCGCGCGGGGTGTCAATCGCGGCCGGTGCAGCGCATGACGTGCTGCCGTCGGGGACCGAGCTCGTCGCCGATTTTCCCTCGTCAAGTGTCACCGCAATCGTGCAGGAGATGCTCGTGAACAGCGACAACAACACTGCGGAGATCCTCCTCAAGCAGATCGGTTTGAAG
>JBEDDY010000009.1:0-8479 GCA_041176025.1 Actinomycetota bacterium
GGGTTCATCAGGCTGACAGTGACCAACCCTCGGCCGGGAACGGCGGCCGATTCCCTCTCGAAGGCGATCACCAGCCCGATGGCATCACCGTCGATGATGTCCATCACGACTGCTGCGTCGAACGCCCCGAGGTCATCATCGACCCTGTCGAACGTGAACGACGCGGTCGGGTGGTTCTGGAGTCCGTCGCCCACCCGCTCCGTGATGCCCGATGCCCTCAGCAACGCGGGCGAGGAAAGGGCACCGGCACACACGACCACGTGGGATGCGGCGAGCACTTCGCCGCTGCAGACCACTCCCGTGGCCCTGGTCCCCTCCATGATGATGCGCTGCACCGACCCCGTCACGACCCGGAGGCGTTCTTCCTCCTCCACATGGAGCATCGCCCGGGCCGGGTTCCACCTGCCGTTGTTCCACCACAGCCGCGACAACCGCCCGCCGGCCGACAGCAGCGCCCGACCGACCGATCCCGTGTCCACCGGACGGGCGACCGACGTGAGACCGCGCAACCACCCTGGCTCGTCACCGGAGAGGATCATCCCGTTGACCGCGCTCCCCCCGCCCAGCGCCACCGCCTGCGGCATACCCGCGACATCAATCACGGTTGCCGCACCGAGAGCATCCATGAAGCGGGGGTTGTCGTCATCAGTGAGAGAACCGGGCTCGACGAGCACCAGATCCCTGTCGGTCAGACCGGCGAGGGTGCGGGCGACGATGCAACCGGAAGTTCCGCCACCGACAATCACGATCGGGTCGACAGGACTCACCCGACGTTCCTCACACGAGGTGAGCGGAGTCGTTGTAGCGCACGAGGCGCCACTTCGGGCCCTTCACGTGCACCACCTCGGTCAACGATGCGTTCGTCGTGTGCAGTTCGAACTTGCCGTTCATCGGCGCGTGCAGGGCGATCCGCATCATCACGTCGACCACGCCGCCGTGGCAGGCCACCACCACGGTGCCGCCCGCGTTGTCGGTGACCGTGCGACGCAGCGTGTCCATGATGCGGTCATGGAAGTCGGCCTTCGTCTCGCCGCCCGGGTAGGTGACGTCGAACGGGTCACCGTCCCAATTCGGCTGGCCGAAGCGCTCCACGAAGTCCGTGTAGGTGAGACCGTCACAGTCGGGACCGGGGTCGTGCTCGCCCCATCCGGTGTCCACCGTGACCGGCAGGCTGCCGAGGGCAGGCGCGATGATGCGCGCGGTCTCGAGTGCCCTCGGGTACGAACTGCTGTACAGCGCCGTGGGGATGACCTCGTTCGAGTCGAGGAGGCGGTCACGGAGCCTCTCTGCCTGCCACCTGCCGTGGTCCGTCAGACCGGTGCACGTGCGCAGACCCGCAATGAACTTCTGTGCGTTGCCGTGTGATTCGCCGTGGCGAACGAGGATCAACCGCGTGTCGGTCACGCCGGTCAGACCAGCTTCTCGACGAATGCTTCCAGTTGGCGCAGGTTGCGGCACTCGAACACACCGTCGGTGTGCGTGCCGTACTCGCCCACGATGGAGTCGCCCGTGTCCCAGTACGACTTCGGTTCGGGGTTCAGCCAGTAGACCTTGCGCGCCTTCTGCCTCATCTCCTTGATGACCCATGCCTGCGACGCGTGGTAGTTGTTGCGGGCGTCACCGAGGAGCATGATCGTGGACTTCGGGTTGATTTCGTTGCCCCACTTGTCCCAGAACACCTCGAACGCGTGGCCGTAGTCGCTGTGGCCGTCCACCCAGATGACATCGGCCTCGGTGTTGATGCGGTGGATCGCCTCGGAGATGTCCTCGGTCTTCTTGAAATAGTCGGTGACCTCGTCGATGCCGTCGATGAAGACGAACGCGCGCACCTTCGAGAACTGGTTCGAGATGGCGTACACGAGCATCAGGGTGAACCGCGCGAAAGCCGCAACCGAACCGGAGATGTCGGCGACCACGATCAGCTCGGGCTTTGCCGGGCGTGGGTACTTGAACTTCGGCTCGGCCGGAACGCCGCCGTAGGCGAGGCTGTGGCGGACGGTGTTGCGGAAGTCGAGCGGGCCCTTCCGGCCGTGACGGCGCTTTCGCGCGAGACGCGCGGCCAGCTTGCGGGTGAGCGGCTGCAACGCCTTCTTCAGGTGCGCCATCTCGTCGCGGCTGGCGTGCATGAACTCGACGTCCTCGGGAAGGGGCTTGCGGAGGGTCTTGGCCATCGCCTCGGCACCGCGGTCCGCCACGAGGCGACGACGGATCTCGGCCTCGACCTCCTGCTTGAACTTCTCGATGCGGTCCTGGTACTCGTCGCGCTCGAGACGCTCCTCGAGGTTCGTGAGCTCGCCCCCGACCTGTTGACGGCTCTGCTCCATGAGCTTGTCCATCATCCCGTCGAGGTCGAGGTTGCGCAGGGTGCGGTACAGGTAGTACGTCCCACCCACGGGACGGCCCGGCTCCATGCCGGCGAAACGCTGCACAGCCTGCTTGGCGAGGGCGCGCATCATTGCCTGGTCGCCGTTCATGAGCGCATTCATGAGGATCTGCATGAGCTCCTCGGGCGTCAGCCCGTCCATGGAGCCGCCGCCCTTGCCCTCGCCCTGGCCCTGCAGCTGCTGCATCTGGCGCATGAACTCGTCCATGTCGGCGTTGCCCTCGGCACCCTCCGCGATGTTGTACTCGGGGCCGCGCAGGCTGAAGTACACCTCGAAGACGGTCTCGAACGAACGCCAGTGGGCGTGGTTCTTCACCAGAGTGGCACCGAGTGCGTACTTGAACGCCTCGCGGTCCTCCAGCGGGATGTGCATGATCGCTTCCATGGCGTCGAGGTTCTCCGTGAGGCTGACGGGCAGCCCCGCGTTGCGGAGTTCGACGATGAAGCCGGAGAGCAGATCGAGCATGACGGTTCCGAACGGTCAGTCGTTCGAGAGTTCCTTGGCAGCCTTTGCGATGTCCGTCTGGTACTTCAGCAGGACGTGCAGGGTCTCCTTGGCCTTCTCGGCGTCGATGTTCTGGATGCCGAGGAGCACGAGCGTGCGTGCCCAGTCGAGGGTCTCCGACACCGACGGCGCCTTCTTCAGGTCGAGCTGGCGGATGCTGCGCACGATGCGGGCGATCTGGTCGGCGAGCGCCTCGGTGATGCCCTCCACCTTCGTGAGGACGATCTCCTTCTCGCGGTCCATCTGCGGGTAGTCGACATGCAGGAAGAGGCAGCGACGCTTCAGCGCCTCCGACAGTTCGCGCGTGTTGTTCGACGTGAGGAACACCATCGGGATCTGCTTGGCGGTGATTGTGCCCAGTTCGGGGATCGACACCTGGTACTCCGACAGGATCTCGAGAAGCAGCGCCTCGGTCTCGACCTCCACACGGTCGACTTCGTCGATCAGGAGAACAACCGGCTCCTCTGCCGTGATGGCCTCGAGCAGTGGACGCGTGAGCAGGAACTCGTTGCCGAAGATGTCGTCGTGGATCTCGGTCCACGAATCAGAACCCTTGTCGGCCTGGATGCGAAGAAGCTGCTTCTTGTAGTTCCATTCGTAGAGCGCCTTCGACTCGTCGAGACCCTCGTAACACTGCAGACGGATGAGACGGGCACCGGTGAGCTCGGCGATTGACTTCGCCAGCTGGGTCTTGCCCGTACCGGCCGGACCCTCGACGAGGATCGGCTTGCCGAGGCGGTCGGCGAGGAATGCAACACCTGCGATGCCCTCATCGGCGAGATAGTTGACATTCTTCAGTCCATCTCGGACTTGCTGTACGGATTCAAAGCGATTGCCCATAAGTCTCCCAACCTAGTTGGAAGGGTTTGGGACGAGGGCATTGGAACCGCGTTTCCAGTCGCAACACGAACTGTTGCCCCCGAATTTCCGCCGTGGCTTTACAATCGGGGAATGTTCAAGGACACGGTGATCGTTGCCATCGGCACGGCCGTGTCCCGCCTGACCGGCCTGCTGCGCGTGATGGTCTTCGGCGTCATCATCGGCCAGACGGCACTGGCCGACGCGTTCGACGGCGCCAACAACTCGCCGAACTCGATCTACGAACTGCTCGTCGGCGGACTGCTGGCGGCCAGCCTGGTCCCGTTGTTCACCAGGTTCGCAGAGGACGACGACCGGGAGGCCACGGACGCGGTCGTCTCCACGTCCCTCATCGTCCTTGCGCTCGCCACCGTGGCCGCCGTGCTCGCGGCCCCGCTCATTTTCCGGGTCTTCTCGCTGCACCCCAGCCCGGCCGTGAACCCGGTGACCTTCCGGCGTGCGGGAACGATGATGTCACGGGTCTTCCTCGTGCAGATCTTCTTCTACGGACTCACCGCCATCGGGTCGGCACTGCTCAACTCCCGGCGACGCTTCTTCGCCGCGGCGTGGGCCCCGGCACTGTCGAACGTCGTCACGATCACGCTGCTGGTGCTGATCCCCTTCGGCCGGCTCGGCACGCCGAAGCTGCAGGACATCTTCAACGACCCGAAGTTCTTCTGGCTGTTCACCATGTCCGCCACCGGCGGCGTGATGGCGATGGGCCTCGTCCTCATCCCCGCCATCAAGCGCGCGGACATACCGTTCCGGTTCCGCCCGGACTTCTCCCACCCCGCCGTGCGCACCATGGTGAGTCTCTCCACGTGGACATTCGGCTACGTGGTCACGAACCAGATCGCACTCATCATCGTGAAGAACCTCGCCCGGCCCGGCAGCGGCAACCAGGATGCCTACTCGAAGGCGTACACGTTCTTCCTGCTGCCGCACGGTCTGCTCGCGATCTCCATCGCCACGACCTTCGTGCCCGAGCTCGTCCGTCGCGTGCGGTCGGCCGACACCGCGGGTTTCCGGCAGTGGACCACCTCGGGCGTGCGCTGGATCCTCATTCTCACCGTGCCGTCATCGGTCGCGATGGTCGTGCTCTCCCATCCGATCATCGTGACGCTGCTCGAGCACGGCCACTTCAGCTCCTACGCATCCGACAACACGGCACGGGCCCTCGCCGGTCTCTCGGTCGGCCTCGTGGGTTTCTCCATCTATGTCTTCGCCCTGCGGGGTTTCTACGCCCACGAGGACACGAAGACGCCGTTCCTCATCAACCTGTTCGAGAACACCCTCAACGTCCTGTTCGCCATCGCGCTCGTGCACCGACACGGCGTCTTCGGGCTGGGACTCGCGTTCGGTCTCGCGTACATGGTCTCCTCCGTCCTGGTGCTGTGGC
Organism: Actinomycetota bacterium; assembly: GCA_041176025.1. Classification (GTDB taxonomy): domain Bacteria; phylum Actinomycetota; class Acidimicrobiia; order Acidimicrobiales; family Ilumatobacteraceae; genus UBA2093. Next base: position 5,146 of record JBEDDY010000009.1, read on the forward strand.
TGCTGCACACCCGGCACGGCGCCATCGACTGGCCGAGGCTGCTCTCGATCACGTGGAAGACGGTCTCGGTGTCGGCCTGCATGGGGCTCGTCGTGTGGTCCATCCAGTACGCGCTGCAGGCACGGTCCGGCTTCACCCAGCTTGCGGAGCTGTTCCTGTGCATCGGCGCGGGAATCATCACCTACGTCGTCGGCCTCTACGTCGTCCGGGTGCCCGAGATGCACGACCTCAGGTCCTTGTTGCCGCGCCGTTCGTCCGACGTCGGCGTCGATCTCTAGGCGAGGACCACCAGGTCGTCGCGGTGCACCAGCATCGTCGGCACGTTCTCGGGCAGGTCGGCCGAGCGCTTCCCCATGCAGACCGCCACCTGGTCACTGCTCATCAACGACATGCCACGGGCGATCACGTCACCGTCGACGGAGAGAACCTCGATTGTTGCGCCCTCGTCGAAACTGCCGCGGCACGACACGACCCCTGCCGGCAGCAGGGACGTGCCCCGTTCCTCGATCGCGGCGCGCGCACCGGCATCCACCGTGACCGCACCCTCGACCTCCGATGCGAACGCAATCCATAGTTTGCGCGCCGACAGCTGCCTGTCGTGCGGTTCGAACCGTGTGCCCATGGCATCGTCACCGTTGACGGCGGCGAGCACGGCACCGTCATGCGTGGCCGCCGCGATCACGGCAGTGACACCCGACCAGGACGCAATCCGTGCCGAGGCGAGTTTCGACGCCATGCCGCCGCTGCCGCGGTTCGATCCGTGTGCCGTCGCCGTGACGCTGAGCAACGGGTCGTCGGCGTGCACCACGGCCACGCGGCGTGCGTCGGGGTTCGTGCGCGGGTTGTCCGTGTAGAGACCGTCGGTGTCGGTGAGCAGGACGAGCATGTCCGCCGACACGAGATGCGACAGCAGGGCCGACATGTGGTCGTTGTCCCCGTACCTGATCTCGTTGTTGGCGATGGCATCGTTCTCGTTCACGATGGGGATGCACCCGAAGTCGATCAGTCGCTGGATGGTCTCGCGAGCGTGCAGGTACTGCTGCCGGTCGACGAAGTCATGGGGCACCAACAGCACCTGCGCCGCGACCAGACCGTGCACTGCGAGCGCCTCGTTGTAGGCAGCCATGAGTTTCGGCTGACCGATGGCGGACAACGCCTGCAGGGAGAGGACATCGGAAGGACGCTCCGTCAGCCCGAGGCCGGCGACGCCGGATGCCACCGCACCTGAGGTCACGAGAATCACCTCGTGACCACGTGCGCGCGCGGCTGCAAGCTGGGCGACCACGGAGGCGATGACGTCGGAACGGATCTGGCCCTTGTCGTCCGTCAGTGACGAACTCCCGATCTTGACAACCACGCGCATGGCTACAGATTCACACTTCCGGGACGAATTCGAAACTGAATTCCGCGATCCAGACGACGTCGCCCTCCCTGACGTTCGCACGGTTCAGCAGCTTGGGGACGCCGAGTTTGCTGAGACGCTCATCGATGTAGTTGAGTGCCTCGGGCGAGGTCACGTCGTTCAGGGCCACCACGCGCTCGGCATCGCGTCCGTGGACACGGAACTCGTTCTCGCCCAGCTGCTCCACCCAGGCATGGGCGGGTTCCGGACGCATGATGATGGTGGACTCGCCCACCGGCTCCTCCTTGCGCGCCCGGCTGACGAGTGCGGCGAGTTCGCCGACCACCTGCCGCACGTTGCTGTGGGTGATTGCCGACATCGACAGGTGTTCCCACCGCGCCATCGCCTCGGGTGTGATGCTGTCGGTCTTCGTGCCCACGATGAGACTCGGGCGCCCGAGAAGTTCGGGTCGGTAGTTGCCCACCTCGTGCTGCAGCACCTTCAGCTGCTCCTGCGGGTCGATGCCGTCAAGGGCAACAAGGTCGATGAGGTAGCACAGCACGCGGGCACGCTCGATGTGGCGGAGGAACTGGTGACCGAGCCCTCGCCCCTCGCTGGCACCCTCGATGAGACCGGGGATGTCGGCCATGACGAACTCGGTGGCATCGTCGACCCGGACGACACCGAGGTGCGGTTCGAGTGTGGTGAACGGGTAGTTCGCGATCTTCGGTTTTGCCGCGGACACGGTGCTGATGAACGTGCTCTTGCCGGCGTTCGGGAAACCGACCAATGCGACGTCGGCCATGAGCTTCAGCTCGAGCAGGAGCCATCGGTCCGTGCCCTCTTCCCCCTGTTCGGCGAACGACGGTGCACGTCGCTTGTTGTTCAGGAACTTCGCGTTGCCGCGGCCCCCGCGGCCACCCGTTGCGGCGAGCCACCGGTCGCCGTGGTTCACGAGGTCCGCAAGGACCTCGCCGGTGTACATGTCACGGGCAACAGTGCCCTCGGGAACGTGGATCTCCATGTCCTCGCCGCGCCGGCCGTGCAGGTCCTTGCCCTTGCCGTGGACGCCGTTGCCGGCGCGACGGTGCGGGTGGTCGCGGAACGCCAGCAGCGACGCGACATTGCGGTCCGCCACCAGCCACACATCGCCACCTTTTCCGCCGTCGCCACCGTTCGGGCCACCGAACGCGACCGGGCCCTCGCGACGGAAACTGACGCAACCTGCGCCGCCGTCCCCGCCGCGGACATTCAGTTGGGCTTCATCGACGAACACACTCATAGGGACCTTGGAAGGCTACCCGTGGGTGCCGTCGCGCTCGGGGAAGCCCTGCCGACGCGGGACACACCGCTCACCTACTGTGTTCCCGATGGATCAGACCCCGCTGACCGAGCAGTCAGAACGTGCCGACACGTGGGTCTCCACCATGTCCGGCAGCAGTTCCGATCTCGGCATCACCGTTGCCCACGCTGATTCTTGGGCGGGCATCGGCACCCGCGACATTGCCGACCGCACCGTGCGCGAGGACATCCTCGACAGGGAACTGGCCCCGCTTGCGACGCGCGCAACAGGAGCCGGCACGCGTGACAACCAGGAAGAGGCCGATCCGTACCGCACCTGCTTCGAGCGCGACCGTGACCGCATCCTTCATGCGGCGTCCTTCAGGCGGCTCGCCGGAAAGACCCAGGTGTTCGTCTTCCCGGACGACCACCAGCGCACGCGGCTCACCCATGCTCTCGAGGTCGCCCAGGTTGCCGTGTCGATCGCCCGCGTCCTGCGGCTGAACGTCGCCCTCACCGAGGCCATCGCCCTAGGTCACGACTGCGGCCACGGACCAGGCGGCCACGCAAGTGAGGACGCCCTCGCCCCGTACATCGACGGCGGGTACGACCACGCGGTGTGGGGCGCAGACGTCGCACTCGCGCAGTTGAATCTCTGTCACGAGACCCTCGACGGGATCCGCAACCACAGCTGGTCACGGCCGGCTCCGC
>JBEDDY010000010.1:0-5167 GCA_041176025.1 Actinomycetota bacterium
GGCGTCATCCGTGTCATTGCGGTCGCGTTCCGGGATGCGTCACAGGAGTCGATCGGAGCGGCGCTTCTCGTTGCGGGTGTGCTTCTCGGGGTGGTCGCGTGGAAGATGCCGAAGAGGAACGAGGTGCTGGAACGTCTCGCGGAAGTGGTGGAGGGTGGTGCCATGGTGCTGCTTGGTGCCGGATCCGGCATGTTCCTCGACCTTGCCGACGTGAAACCCGAGGCCATCGTGATGATTGTCTCCGTCCCGGTGATCGCGTGGGGCTACTGGCGTTCCACGATCTCGGTGTTCGTCGGGTCGATTGCGTTGTCGGTCGGCGTACCGATGCTGGCGTTCTCGACTGGTGCACTGGTGACAGACAGCACCCGGATGATGGGGTCGGTGGCACTCGGTTCCGGTGCCGTTCTGTGGTCGCTCGGGCAGCGTCGCGTCGGCACGGCGTTCATCCAGCGAGCAGTGGGTTGCTACTTCCTGTTGATGGGTGCATTCGTCCTGGGTGCGGAACTCGGGGGGGTCGGGAAGATCATCCCGGTCATCGTCGGCGCAGGTTTGTTCGGTCTCGGCTCCATGAACATGCAGCTCGAGGCGCTGGGTGCGGGAGCCATTGCCGTGACGGTCGGTGTCGCGATGGCGACCAGCGACTGGTTGCCGAGCGAGTTCACGCGTGGCATCACGACGATCGTGGTGGGAGCGGTGATGTTCCTCGCGGTGGCCACACAGCTTCGCCGCGCGAAGCAGAACGGCGCTTCACACGGCGGTGCCCACCACCCGCCTCAGTCGACGAGCGCCTGAAACACCATCTGCTTGAACTGCGGCCGGATCGGGTGGGCCGATGACGGCAGCAACTGAGTGAAGAACATGTAGACGAGGTCCTCGACGGGGTCGACGGTGAAGATGGTGCTGTAGGCACCGCCCCAGCCGTAGTCGCCGACACTGCCGGGAACCTTTGCCTTTGCCGGGTCGATCGTGACGCTCATGCTGAGCCCGAACCCGACGCCGTCGAAAGCAGTCTCCGCGAAGAGCGGCCGTCCGTACTCCGACAGGTCGGCACCGCCCGGCAGGTGGTTCGACGCCATGTACTGCACGGTGCGCGGGGACAGGATGCGTGCACCGTTCAGTTCGCCACCGTTGCGCAGCATCATCGCGAACTTCATGTAGTCGGACATCGTCGAGACGAGACCGCCACCGCCCATGTGGGCCTTCGGGTCCTGGAACGCGCTCAACGGAGGCGACGGCATGCGCATTGCCTTGCGGTCCGCCGGGTTCAACGCGTACGCCGACGCGAGACGGTCGGCCTTGTCCTCGGGACAGTGGAACGCGGTGTCGGTCATGCCGAGCGGGTCGAAGATGCGCTTCTTCATGAACTCACCGAGCTTCATCCCGGAGAGGACCTCGACGACTCGGCCGATCACGTCGATTGCCATCGAGTAGTTCCATTCGGCACCCGGCTGGAACAGCAAGGGGAGTGCGGCGAGGTCGTCACAGATGCCCGCGAGGTCCTTGTCGGGCATGCCCCACTCGAATCCTGCGTTGCGGTACATCGTGTCCACGGGGTGGGCGTGCATGAAGCCGTACGTCAGGCCCGCGGTGTGGGAGAAGAGGTGCCACATCTCCATCGGCTCGTTGATGTGGTCGAGGCGCGGGTTCGTGGTGGACCCGGAACGGAACACCTTCTGGTCGCGGAAGGACGGGATGAACCGGTACACGAGGTCCTTCAGCTCGAAGAGGCCCTCCTCCCACAGGATCATCGCAGCGACGGCACAGATGGGCTTCGTCATGGACGCGATGCGGAAGATGGCGTCCTCACCGAGCGGCTTCTTCGACTCGATGTCGGCGAAGCCGTAGTGGGCGACGTGGGCGACCTCGCCGTCGCGTGCGACCGCAAGGGACCACCCGGGCAGGCGGCCGTCGTCGACGAACTTCTTGAAGTGGTCGTCGATGCGCGCGAGGCGGGCGGGGTCGAAGCCCAGGTCGGACGGGTCGGCTGTCTGTTGCACGGTGGACATGGGGGAACCCTATTTCCGGCTGATGTGTCGCCCGTCACCAGAGGGTATAGTGAGACAGGACACCACCAAGTGTCTCATCGCAAGGGGGATTGCAATGGCTGACATGCTCGACTGGTCGACGGAATACGACGTCTTCCATCCTGATTACATCGCCGACCCGTTCACCATCTGGGACGAACTGCGCGAGAAGTGTCCGATTGCGCACACCGACGTCCTCGGTGGTTCGTGGCTCCCCACCACGTATGAGCACGTCACGAACATCGCACGCGACATCGAGCACTTCTCGTCGAAGTCGATCACGGTTGTCCCGCCGCTGGACCCCGATGCGGAACCGATCACCATCGCAGCACCAATCGCCGTGGACCCGCCCCTGCACACGTACTCGCGCCGCACGATCCTGCCGTCGTTCTCCCCGCGCGCGGTGGAGGAACTGGAGATCTTCACGCGCGCATGGTGCCGCGAGCTGATGGACCGCATCGCCGGTCGCGACACCGCCGACGCCGCCGTGGAGTACGCACAGCAGATCCCCGCACAGGTCATCGCCACCATGCTGGGTGTCCCCACCAACATGAAGGACAAGTTCACGGGCTGGGTGCGCGCCATCCTCGAGAACGCCGCCTACGACGTGGAGGGCCGCGAGCAGGCCGGCACCGAACTGCGCGAGTTCTTCACGGGCGCCGTCGCCGACCGTCGTGCGAACGGACTCGGTGACGACATGATCAGCGAGCTCCTCCGTGCGAAGGACCCGGACGGCAACCCCTACCCGGACAAGCTGGTCCTCGGCATGTGCGGACTGCTGCTTGTCGCCGGCGTCGACACCACGTGGAGCGGCATCGGTTCGTCGCTGTGGCACCTCGCCACGCACCCCGAGGACCGCGAGCGTCTCATCCGCGAGCCCGAGCTCATCGACTCTGCGGTGGAGGAGTTCCTCCGCTTCTACTCACCCGTCACCATGGCGCGCGTGCTGCACGAGGACTACGAGTACGCCGGGTGCCCCATGCACAAGGGTGACCGCGTCCTCATGAACTTCCCCGGTGCCAACCGCGACCCGAAGCAGTTCGACGACGCCGACAAGTTCATCATCGACCGCCAGCACAACCGCCACGTCGCGTTCGGCGCCGGCATCCACCGCTGCGCCGGCTCGAACCTCGCACGCATGGAGATGCGGGTGGCCATCCAGGAGTTCCTGGCACGCGTTCCCGATTTCGAGATCGAAGAGGGCAAGGTCACCACGTGGGCCGGCGGACAGGTGCGCGGGCCGCGCAACATCCCCATCAAGATCAAGAAGTCGCACCCGAAGTGATGCCGCGGCGCGCACGCGCCTTGGACGACAGGGACTACGCGCCCGTGTCGGGTGTGGTGAAGCTGCGGTAGGCCGCCATCGCCCGCGGGCCGTACACGGTGCCCGGGCCGCCGCTCATGGCGATCGCGATGCCGATCGTCTCCGCGATCTCCTTCTCGGTTGCCTTCTCACGTGCGGCGCTCTTCGCGTGCGACGCGATGCAGCCGTCGCAACGCACCGCGATGGAGATTCCGAGAGCGATGAGTTCCTTCGTCTTGCGGTCCACCTCGCCGTCGGCGAACGCAGCGGCGTGCAGCCGGCCGAACCCCTCGTACACATCCGGGATGAGCCCCCGCAGGTCGCGCGTCAGTGGCGCGATGTCATTCAGCAGGTCCTTGCCGTGTTCGTGGATGTGGTCACTCATGCCGTCATTCTGACTTCCGCCCGGTGGGTTGTCCACCTGACGGCCGTCACTTGAGCGTCTGCAGGGCGTTGTTGTCGGCCACGCAGTGCAACGCGCGCAGCAGCATGTCCTTCAGCAGCGTCTGGCCGCGCTCGTTCTGCTCCGTGTAGCCACCGAATGTGGTGACGCCGTAGGTGACGCAGAAACAGATGCACACCAGGTACTGGCGCCATGCCTCGTCCCGGTCGATCGTGATGCCGTGGGACTCGATGCGGTCCAGGTACGTGTCCACCAGTTCGCGGTCGTGTCCGCGGCGCACCTCGGTGGTGATGGACTGGCTGATGAAGTAACCGACGTCGTACATGCCGGAGCCGGTGCCGATCAGCTGGAAGTCGATCACGGTGGGCTTCGCGCCGTTGAACATCAGGTTGTCGGCGCGCCAGTCACCGTGGCACATGGTGGTGGGGGTCATGAGGTTGTCGAGCATCCACGGCACCTTCTCCGCCCAGATGCTGCCGATCTCGCGCACGCTCTCGGGAATCAGGTGGCCGGCGTGTTCCTCCACCGCGGGCCAACCAGCGGTCCAGAGCATCGGGAGGACGGCGTTGTACGTGGGGTTCGCGAGTGGCTGGAACGTGGCGGAGAAACCGTCGAGTCTCGGGCTGCCCCACCACATCGCGTGGAAGTCGGCGAGGGTTTGCAGCAGTGTCTTCGCCTCGTCGAGCGTCACGCCGTCCAGCTGGTTCAGTCCGCGGAGGTGTCCGATGTCCTCCATTGCGATCGTGAAGTCGGTGTTGTCACCGGCAATCGCCTGCGCGTAGCACTTCGCCGTTCCGAACGGCGCGTCACCGGCACAGTCGCGGTAGAAGACCAATTCGCGGATGTAGAGCACGAGCGCGTCGGCCGTGAAGCGCTGTGTGGGATCATCCGTCGGGTACTTGACGACCAACGACTTCGGTCCCTTCTTGGTGTCTCCCGAGTACGAGGGGATGATGCGCTGGAGGATGCTGAGGATCCCGACGCCCTCACCGATGCGCTCGGTGGTGACACCCGTGACGGTGACCCCGTCCTCCAGGTTTCCGCTGCCGCGCAGCACACCCTCCACCCAGGTGGGCGTGATGTCGGACTCTGACTTCAGCAGACCGAGACCGGACCCGAGAAGATCGACGATTGCCATGGTTCCCCCAAACCTCTGCGTTGCCCCCGCAACGACTGTGGTCAGAGTAGTCCCCGGGGTCCCGTCGGGTGAAAGGGCCGTAGCCTCGGTGGTCATGGGTGACCTGCGCATCGGCATGATCGGCACGGGCATGATGGGATGCGAGCACATCAAGAACCTGATGGGCATCCCCGAGGCACGCATCACGGCCGTCTCCGACCCGAACGACGAACCCCGTGGGTGGGCACGGCTCACCATGGACGGCCGGTACGGCGACGTCGCCGAGTTCACCGATCACCGTGCGCTGCTCGACTCCGGTC
>JBEDDY010000011.1:0-3420 GCA_041176025.1 Actinomycetota bacterium
AACCCCCCCGCCCCTCAGTCGTTCGGGATTCCGGTTACTTGGACTTGAGAGCCTTGAGGACGCTCGCAGTCAGTTCTGCTTCCTCGGCATCGGTGAAGTCCTTCAGGACCGCCTTGCGGAACGCGGACGTGAGTGACTTCACTTCCTTCGGCGTCAGCGCGTCGATCTGGTCAGGGGTCACCGAGTCGGCGATTGCCGGCTTCAGCGACTTCAGCTGGTTGACCGTGAACGCACCGAACTGCTCCGGGGTCATCGCGGCAACCTGGCCGTCCTTCAGCGCTCCGATCACCTTCGTGGCGAGTGCCGTGATCTTCGCGGGATCAAGTTCGGCGAGTGCGGTGGGGTCGAGCTTGGCGAACTGACTGGAGCTGAACGCAGCGATGGCCTTCTTCGAGAACCCGTCGATCTGCTCCGCCGTGATGCCCGCGAACGCTGCGGGCTTCATCTTCGCGAGCTGCGTCGCGGCCATGCCCGCGATCGCTGACACGTCGAGGTTCTTCATCTGGTCGGCCGTGAACGACGCCATCACCGTCGGAGCGAGCGCCTTCATCTGGTCGGCAGTCATGCCGGCCATTGCAGTGGGCGCCATCTGGGCGAACTGTGCGGCCGACATGCCGGCAAGCGACTTCGGGTCGATGTTGCCGAGCTGCGACGCGAGCATCGTGGTGAGCGCCGACGGCTGGAAGTTCTTCACATCGGCCGGCGTGAAGCTGGTGAACTTCGACGGGTCGATCCCGGCGAGCTGCGAACCGGTCAGCTTCGACATGTCGAACCCGGCAGGGATCGTGAACGGGGTTGCGCCACCGGTCGAACCCGGCATCGTGATGGATGTGGAACCGGGGACGGTTGTCCCGGGGCCGCTCGTGATGTTGGCGGAGACCGAACCCGCCGGGCACGAACCGTCACTGTTCGGCGCAACGGTGTTTGCCGTCGTGGGATTCACGCAGAGGGCCCTCGTGAGACCGGCGGTGAAGGTGACGGAGGCAATGGAGGCGACTGCCGAGGCAATCACTGCTGAACGGAATAGGTGTGTCCTCATGCGCCAGATACTAGGGAAGCCACCGAGCCGTGTGAACCCTTCCACGGGTTCATCCGACGCTCAGGACCTCGCTGACCGTCCCCCGTGTGACCTCGATGTTCACCCGTGATCCGTTGAATTCCTGTGTCACCATGAAGTCCTCCCCGTCCCGCCGGACCACCCGCAGGACCCAGCCGGCCGTCTCGGCAACCTTTCCTGCTTCCGACTCGGACAGACCGACCAACGTCCGGGCCGACTCGACGGTGGGTGTGCCCACCGTCGGCTCGGGGATCGGCGTCGCGGTCACTTCCGGCGGTGCGAGGAACCTGTCGGGGACGGCGAGCACTCCCACCGTGCCGCCCTCGTCCGTGCCGAACACGTACGCAGGCAGCATCAAAGCGTTCCCGCTGCCCGACCAATAGGCAGCCATGGAGAGGGTCACCGAGGTCAACGTCACGGTGACATCGTCACCATCGCCAGCGGGATCCTGCGGCGACAAGCGCCGGGACGAAGGAGCCGAGAACAACCCGTTGGTACCCGTCGAGTTCAATCGCGCGACGGCGTCTCTCGTCGTGATCACCGGGTACTCGTCGCCCCTCTTGGCCGTGAACACCGGCCCGGCGGCGTTCGTCAGTTCACCGTTGTCGCCGAACGTGAAGTTCCATGCCATCGGCGTTGCCACGTCGTCAAGCATGTGGGTGGCATTCACGTAGGTGCTCCAGTCGTCCCTTCCGCCGGACCACGAGAGCGTCCTCGGGTCGACACCCATCTTCCGGAGAAATGCAGTTGCTCTCTCGGTCGCCGCGCCAACTCCGGGGAGGTTCCTCGCGGGCGGCACGGTGGTCCAGGATCCTGGGCAGTCCTTCGTGTCAGGTGCGCACGGCGGGGAGACCGCGATGTCCTTCTCCCCGGGTCCGTCCACCGAGTACCACCACCAGCGGGACGACTCGTTGCCGTGACTGCCGAACACCGGACCGTCCGTGATGTTGGTGCCGTAGCCGCCGGGCACGTCCTGCTGCCTCTCGACCTTCACACCCGGACCGAGATCGAGAGCGTCCACAATCGACTGAAGCTCTCCCGCCGGATTCGCCGGCGCGACGAATTCCCATGACGGATACGTCGCGTCGGGGTCTGCACCGTCGAACTCGTCAAGAACCGCGTCCGTCGCGACATAGGTGACCGACCCGACCCCCGCGGGCGTGTCCGACACGCCACCTTCGACACCTCTCGAGTCCGCCATGGCACCGGCGAAGTTCCCGAGGACTATCCGACGTGGTCCGGACACATTCTCGCTGCCGGTTCCACAGGCAACGAGCACGATCGCGTTCACCACGAGCAAAGAGATGACGAGTCGTGTCTTCATGGGGCCTCTCTCCCGACGGTACCCCTGTCTGACGCACCGGTACCGAGAATTGGTTCCCTATTCGAAAAGGGCGGAAACGTACTCGGCCGGGTCGAACGCCACCAGGTCTGCCGCCGTCTCACCCAGTCCCACGAGTTTCACGGGAATTCCGAGTTCCGTCTCGATGGCGAACACGATGCCGCCCTTCGCCGAACCGTCGAGCTTCGTGAGCACCACACCGGTGACGTCCGTCGCCCCCGCGAACTCACGCGCCTGGGAGAGCCCGTTCTGGCCGGTGGTGGCGTCGATGACGAGCAGCACCTCGTTCACGGTTCCCTCCGCCTTCTCGGCGACACGACGGACCTTCTTCAGCTCCTCCATCAGGTTCGACTTGTTCTGCAGACGCCCGGCGGTGTCGCCGAGGACGAGATCGATGCCGCGCGCGACCCCGGCCTGGATGCCGTCAAAGATCACGGATGCGGGGTCACCACCCTCGCTGCCTCGCACGAACTGCGCACCGCAGCGTTCGGCCCATGTCTGCAACTGCTCGGCAGCGGCGGCGCGGAACGTGTCACCCGCTGCCATGAGAACCGAATTGCCGGCGTTCGTCTGCGCGGTGCCGACCTTGCCGATGGTCGTTGTCTTGCCCACACCGTTGACACCGACGAACAGCCAGACGTTCGGCTTCTTCGTCGCGTCGAGACGGAGAGAACGATCGTTAGTGGAGAGGGCGGACGTCATCTCGGCACGCAGTGCGTTGATGACGGCGTCGGGCGAGGTCAACTCCCCCGACTTCACGCGCGTCTTCAGCGGTTCGAGAAGTGAATCGACGAGACGCACGCCGATGTCTGCCCGCAGCAGTGTCTCCTCCAGGTCGTCCCATGTCTCCTGCGGGACGCCACTGCGGCCGCGGATCCTGCGGAAGGCGTCACCGAACAACGAGCGCGTGCGGTCGGACCGCTCCTTGATCGACGGAGTCGCTTCGGTCGCATCCGTTGTCCCGGCCGGTTCGGCGACCTGGGCAGGTCTGACTTCCACGGAGTCCGATTGCGTGGCGGGT
>JBEDDY010000012.1:0-3607 GCA_041176025.1 Actinomycetota bacterium
GCGGCTACATCGACGACGAGGGCTTCCTCTTCATCAAGGACCGCATCAAGGACATGATCCTGCGCGGCGGCGAGAACGTGTTCTGCACCGAGGTCGAGGGCTCCATCTACGAGCACCCCGCCGTGTACGAGGCAGCCGTGTTCGGCGTGCCGCACGAGCGTCTCGGCGAGGAGGTGGCCGTCGCGATCTTCCCGAAGGAGGGCGTGACCATCACCGCGGAAGACCTCTGGAAGTTCCTCGACGGAAAGATCTCGTCGTTCAAGGTGCCGAACCACGTGGTGATCATGAACGAGCCGCTGCCGCGCAACGCCGCCGGCAAGTTCCTGAAGACCGCGCTGCGCGACGGTGTGGCGAACGGTTCCCTGAAGCCCACCAGCCGCTAGCCAGTGCCGGCTCCGTCGGTCACCGTGACGTGTCGACTCAGCGTTCCTCGGGAGGTCGCACGTCCTTGAACATGCGCAGCAGCAACAGGTCATATGTGATCTTCAGCGCAGCGCACACCAGCAGCGGCCACCCGAACGTCGATTGGTCGAGCATCCATCCGGCGAGCACCGGAGGCAATGCGGACGCAAGACTGCGCGGCACGTTCGTGATGCTCGCTGCCGCGGCTCGTTCCGACGGTGACACCACCGCCATCACGTAGCTGGTGCGCACCGGCACGTCCATCTGGCTGAGGAGTCCCCGCAGGACGAACAGCGTCATCGCCAGCCACAGGCTCGGCGCGAGCGCCACGAGCACCAGCAGGATGCTGGCGGGGATGTGCGTGAACACCATCGTGCGCACCAACCCGATGCGGGAGGCCACGCGCACTGACAGCAGTGACGAGAAGGCCGACACGATGCCGGCGGCGAAGAACACCGAACCGAGCGTCTCCATCGACATGCCGAACTTGTGGAACACCCACAGCGCGAAGATGGCCTGTGTCGCGAAACCGCCCCCCAGCGAGTCCAGGCTGAACAACGCGGAGAGCCTGTAGACGATGCGCCTCGATTCGGGGCTGAGTGCGGCGTCGGACTTCGACACGGGGACACGCGTGTGGTGCGAGAGGCGCGAGTACGCACCGAGCACCACGAAGCCGGCCAGCCCGTAGAGGACGAAGGCGGCCTGCCTCCCGGTCTGGTCGCCGTGGCCCGTGTGACGTGCGATGAGGACCGGCACCCCGGCACACAGGGCACCAATCGATCCGACCAGGCTGCCGACCAGGTTGTAGCGGGCGAACACCGACGTGCGGTCGGCGTCGGGAACGGTTGCCGAGAGGAGCGACTGCTCGAGCGGCAGGAACGGGCTGACGTCGCCGGCACTCGGGTTCATCGTGGTGACGATGCCGATGACGACGAACAGGAGGAAAGCCCTCGACAGACCGAAGGCAACACCCGTGACGATCATGATCCACGACGCGATGCGCAGCAGCTGTGCGGGGTCGAAGCGGTGTGCCACCCTGCCGGTGGCGAGGGTCAGGACGGCCGAGCCGAGCAGCGACGCGGCAACGACCGTGCCGATGCGCAACCCGCTGAAGCCGAGGTGCTCGAGGTACGCCGGCAGGACGACGAAGGCGATGCCGTCGACGAAGGCGCGGACACCGCGGGTGAATGCCAGCACCCTCGCATCGCTGTCGGCTGATGCGGGGAGGAGCGGCACCACGTCAGTCTGTCAGGTGTGCTGGCGGGCCCCGTGGGAGAGATCCGCGGCCGGTGTGCGGCTAGACGGAGACCAGACCGAGCAGCACGGCAAGGGAGAACAACCACAGCATGAAGCCGGCCGCGTGCTTGGCAGTTCGGTCGGGCCACTCTCCGCCCTCGCGCGCGAAACAGTCGATGAGGCCGAGCGCGACGCCGGGCAGCAGCAGGAAGACGGCGATGCTCCGCGTGTCGGCGGGGTTGTCCGCGAGTGCGAGGATGAAACGGCCGTACCACGTGCCGACGATGATCATGATGACGGCGCGCAGGATGCCGCGCGGGAACCACTTGTGCACGGCGACAAGGTTCGGGAAGTTGTCGGTGAAGAGACCGAGAACCGGAACGAGCGACACGAGAGCGATCATCGCGGCGGTGCGGGCACCCCAGCCGTAGAACGTGACGATGGCCATCGTGTAGAGCGTCGCGCCGAAGACCTTCTTCACAATCTCCGCGGCGATGCCCGGTTCGCCGGTGGCCTCGATCGACACGGTCGCCATGCGCACGGGGAACCCGCGGCGCACCACGTCCTCGATGCCGAGACGGGCGATTGCTGTGACGAAGACGATGTTGCGCAGCAGGGTCGCGTCACCCGGCTGCACGATGGAGAGACCGCTCAGGCCGTTGATGGCCGAGTAGATGCCGGCAGCACCGTAGGCGAGGAAGACGGGCATCATGACGTAGTCGCCGACCCGGTGGATGATGGATCTGGAACCGTCGTCGTACAACGGTCTGATGGCGCTGGCAATCGAGGGAAGCGCGAAGAAGACGAATGCGAGACCGATCATCGTGCGGACGTCGAAGATGGTCGTGATGTTCCCGCGCGAGACGACGACGGCCAGGAACCCGAGCCATGCCAGCGCACCGGCGATGCCGTTCAGGAGTGACATCACGGCGATCACCGCAACGAACCCGACGGACGGCGCGATCGCCAGGGACCCGACCGACAACGCTCCCGCGATGCCGGCGACGAGCCCGGCAACCCACACGAGAAGTTCCGCGGTGCCCGCGACCGCACGCATCCACGTTCCGTCCTGCACCAGACGCGTGGCCAGCACGGAGCGGGGGGAGAGGGTCTCGATTGCGGATCGGAGCAATGCGTCAAACCGCCCGTAGCCGACCGACAGCCACGGGCTGAGCCTGTCGCCCCACCGTTGGTCGGTTGCCTCGGTGGCCCCGAGGAGGTTCGCATCGGAGGAACCGAACGATCCCTCGGACTCCGTGTCGCGGCCCTCGGATGGCGGTTGGGGATCCCCGGATGGCGAATCCTCCCGTGCGCGGTCCACGCGTCCTCCTGCCGTCGGGTCGCGTTCCTCGGGTGTGCCTGGCACTCTCCTCGACCGGCGGTTCGCTGACTTCCTGCGCCCGGCCGCAGAACCACCCGCACCGGCGAGTGCGAGACCCGACGCGCCGACCAGGCCCATCAGGACGACGGCGGTGGTGGTGATGGCCGCCGTGGTCGGTATCTCCCTGACGACGTCATACGGCGCGAAGCCTGCCTGCAGCGCTCGTGCAACGGTCGCCGCCGACGGCGGCGGCCCGACGGTCTCGTAGGAGGGCAACACGGACATGACCTGTCCGCCTGTGTTCGACTCGAAGTGGATGATCGAGGAGATCGGTCCGTTACCGGCTGTCTCACCGGTCATGACGAGCGAATACGTGCCCGGCTCGAGCCCGGCGGGCAGCGTGACATTGAAGGACGCGGCACCCGATGCATCAACCGGCACTTGCGACAGGACGACGGGCCCCGGGTACAGCGTCACGGTGACGGTGGACGATGGTGCCAGGCCACGCGGACTCATGGACACCGTGGATCCCCCGACGGCCTGCCCCGGCTGCATCGTCGTGGACATCTGCATCAGTCGAGTCGGCGACGAGCCGAGCGCCGCGAGGTCGAGTCCCGTGGGCACGATCTGCGCGGCGTCAGCCCCTGT
>JBEDDY010000013.1:0-9891 GCA_041176025.1 Actinomycetota bacterium
CCGACGCCTTCCAGGAATGCGACACCGTCGGCATCACGCGCAGCGTCACGAAGCACAACGAGCTCGTCATGCGTGCCCAGGACATCCCGCTGGCCGTCCGCCAGGCGTTCCACATCGCCACCACCGGTCGTCCCGGCCCGGTTCTGCTCGATCTCCCGAAGGATGTCCTGCAGAACACGATGGAATGGCACTGGCCGTCCGACGAGGAAGTGCTCGATTCGCTGCCCGGGTATCGACCCACCACCAAGGGCCACCCCCGCATGATCAAGGAAGCAGCGAAGATGCTGCTCGCGTCCGAGCGCCCGGTTCTGTACATCGGCGGCGGCGTTCTGAAGGCACACGCGGCGGAGGCCGTGAAGGAACTCGCCGAACTGCTGAAGACGCCCGTCGTCACCACGTTGATGGCACGCGGTGCGTTCCCCGACGACCACGAACTGTGTTACGGCATGCCGGGCATGCACGGCAACGCAACGGCGATCACCGCCCTGCAGAAGGCGGACCTGTTGTGCGCGCTCGGCTCGCGATTCGACGACCGCGTCACCGGCAAGGTCTCCACGTTCGCCCCCGACGCGAAGATCATCCACGTCGACATCGACCCGGCCGAGCAGGGCAAGGTGCGCAAGCCCGACGTCCCGATCGTCGGTGACTGTCGCCTCGTCGTCGAGGAGATCGTGAAGGCCGTCAAGGAACTGCAGGCCGAGGGCACGGAGCAGGTCGACATCACCCCCTGGCGCAGCCGCGTGAACGGGTGGAAGGAACAGTTCCCGTTGACGTACGAGCCGTCGGAGCCGGGCGCCCGCCTGAAGCCCCAGTTCTGTCTGGAGAAACTGCGTGACGCTGCGCCCGAGGACACGATCCTCGTGGCGGGCGTCGGCCAGCACCAGATGTGGAGCAGCCTCTTCTGGAGGTTCAACAAGCCGTACAGCTGGGTGAACTCCGGCGGCCTCGGCACCATGGGCTTCTCCGTCCCTGCTGCCATCGGCGCAAAGGCCGCCCGGCCCGAGGCAACCGTGTGGGCGATCGACGGAGACGGGTGTTTCCAGATGACCGCGCAGGAACTCGTCACGGCAACCACCGAGGGCATCCACGTGAAGATCGCAATCCTGAACAACACCTACCTCGGCATGGTGCGCCAGTGGCAGGAGATGTTCTACGGCGAGCGTTACTCGGAAGTCGACCTCTCCGGTTGCCCGGACTTCGTGAAGTGGGCCGAGGCAATGGGTTGCGTCGGCATCCGTGTCGAGTCGCCGGAGGAGATCGACGCGGCCATCGAACGTGCGAACAGCATCAACGACCGCAGCGTCGTCGTCGAGTTCCGCGTGGAGGAGTTCGAGAAGGTGTTCCCGATGGTGCCCGCGGGTGCCAGCAACGACGACGTGCTCCTGCACCCGTCGCAGGAGAGCCGCAGGGAGTTCCTGAAGTGAGCATCAACACGAACAACCCGTACGGCGACTCGCGCAACCACCACATTCTCTCCGTGCTCGTGCAGAACCGACCCGGCGTGCTGGCGCGCGTCTCGGGTCTGTTCGCCCGGCGCGGGTACAACATCTTCTCGCTGGCCGTCGCGCCCACGGAGGATGACGACTACAGCCGCATCACGATCGTCGTCGACATCTCGGCGACGCCGCTCGAGCAGATCGTGAAGCAACTGTTCAAACTGATCGATGTCGTGCGCATCACGGAACTCGACCCCCGCAAGTCGGTGGAGCGGGAACTGATCGTTGCCACGGTGCGAGCGGATGGCGATTCCCGCGGCCGTGTGGCCGAACTCGCCAACATCTTCGAAGCCAAGGTTCTTGCTGTCGGAGCAGACGCGGTCACCATCTCCCTTGATGGAACTCCTGAAAAACTTGATGATTTTGAGGAATTGCTGAAGGGTTTTGGCATCGTGGAGAGCCAACGTACGGGGCGGGTGGCGCTGCCCAAACTCGATCGTGAGGCACGCCCGCGTGCCCACAAGGGAAAGGCAAGCTGATGGCAGCAAGGATGTACTACGAGAAGGATGCGGACCCCACCCTCATCCGTTCGAAGAAGGTCGCGATCATCGGGTACGGCTCGCAGGGTCACGCCCACGCGCTGAACCTGAAGGACTCCGGCGTGCAGGTCGTCGTCGGCCTCCGCGAGGGTTCGTCCTCGAAGGCGAAGGCAGAGGCCGCAGGTCTCACCGTGAAGTCCATCGCTGACGCAGCGAAGTGGGCCGACGTCGTCATGCTGACGATGCCCGACACCGAGCAGAAGCAGACGTACACGGAGTCGATCAAGCGGTACATGAAGCCCGGCAAGGCACTCGCCTTCGCGCACGGCTTCAACATCCGCTTCAAGCGCATCCGTCCGCCGAAGGGCGTCGACATCATCATGATCGCGCCGAAGGGCCCGGGTCACCTGGTGCGCCGCACCTACACCGAGGGCGGCGGCGTGCCGTGCCTCATCGCGGTGGAGCAGGACGCAACCGGCCAGGCAAAGGACCTCGCGCTCTCGTACGCAGAGGCAATCGGTGGCGCACGTTCGGGCGTCATCGAGACCACCTTCACCGAGGAGACCGAGACCGACCTGTTCGGCGAGCAGGCCGTCCTGTGCGGCGGCGTTGCCGCGCTCGTGCAGGCAGGCTTCGAGACGCTGACCGAGGCCGGCTACCAGCCGGAGATGGCGTACTTCGAGTGCCTCCACGAGGTGAAGCTGATCGTTGACCTCATGTACGAAGAGGGCATCACCGGCATGCGTTACTCGATTTCCGACACCGCCGAGTACGGCGACGTCACCCGCGGCCCGCGCGTCATCACGCCGGCCACGAAGAAGTCGATGCAGAAGATCCTGAAGGAGATCCAGTCGGGCAAGTTCGCCCGCGAGTGGATCAAGGAGTCCGAGACCGGCCGCGCCAACTTCAACGCACTGCGCGCAGCAGGCGAGAAGCCCCCGATCGAGGAGGTCGGCAAGCGTCTCCGCGGCATGATGCCGTGGCTGTCGGCGGGCAAGAAGTCGGTCACCGAGGTGTCCGGCGGCTGATCCGCATCCCGGGTCGGCATCGTCCGGCCCGGAACCATCGAGAGAGGGGCGTCGTCTACGGACGGCGCCCCTTTTCCGTGCACACGGGAACTTCACGTGCGGGGCGTGCGTCAGAAGTGCTCGGTTCTCCCCGGACAATCCTTCTGACCGGTGTGACCACTACCGTTTCCTGAGATTCATCGGCGCCGTGCCGAGGGGGGTTGGCATGTCACGTTTCACCATGAAGACGCGCGTCGTCGTCGCGTTTCTCTCGATGTCGATCATGGTCGCGGCATGCGGCACGGGAACGGAGAGCGGCGCCGAGAACGGTCGCAATGCGGCAGTCGTCGCCGGGACCGCATGCAAGAAGGCCGGTCGGTACACCACCGTGTCGAAGCAGAAGGTGGTCTGCGGGTCGAGAATCTCAGGAAAGGTGTGGTACCGGGTCGGCAGCGTCAAGAAGACGAAGTGCGCGAAGGCAGGAGCCATCCGCAAGAACCGCGGTGTTGCGTTCGTCTGTGGTGTAACGAAGACGGGAAGGTTCTGGATCTCCACGAAGGCGATGCCCACTGCGCCGGCTGCACCTGTCACGCCGGCCCAGACGGTGGCATTCCTCGAGCAGACCGACATTGCCGCGGCCGTATCGGTGACGGATGCGCCTGCTCCCGAAGATGTCGTGCGCATCATGCCGGTGCGCGATGATGCGGGAACTCCCACGACCGTGGCGGGAGCCTCGGTCACGACCGTCGCGCCCGCGGTACTGCCGAAGCTCGAGGAACTCTCCGTCGCCTCCGTCGCCGCCGGGTCCTGGGCATCGTGCGCGGTCCTCTACAGCAACGAGATCCGGTGCTGGGGTGACAACTCACTCGGACAGTTGGGCAACGCATCAGTCGTGTCGTCGTCGCGTCCGGTCCGGAACAAGATCTTCGACGGCAAGACCCGCCTTGCGTCGATGGTCGTGACGTCATGGGGAGAATCGTTCTGTGCGCTCGCCACCGACGGGTCAGTTTGGTGCTGGGGTGCCAATGACTCCGGTCAACTGGGTGACGGCACGTACTCGCCGAGTGCATCGGCGGTCCAGGTCAAGGGCCTTGATGGAGTGTCGAAGAAGATCACGAGCATCGTTGCCGGGTCCGGCCAGTACTGCGCGATTGACAGTGCACACGACGCATGGTGCTGGGGTGCCGGCGGGGACGTCGGTCGTTTCGGGAAGCGGGATGTCATGCCCGCGAACTACAACAAGCCGACTGGAATCGCGGGCATGATGGCGGGCAACGTTTACGACCTCGCAATCGCGGGTTCTGCGGCGTGTTCCATCGACTCGCGGGGGAACGTCAACTGCTGGGGCAACAACAGCCACGGTCTGATGGGCCCGAATCACCCCGTGTCGGCGGCACCCCTCAACATCGAGAGAGTCGCCAACACCGGGCCGACCGGTTTCGCGGCGATGGACGTCGTGGCGAATGCATCCTCGATGTGCATCAGCAACTCGAAGGGCGAGCTCCGCTGCTGGGGCATCGGGAACGCGACGGGGACCAAGATCAACGACCTTGTGAAGTCGCCAACGGTCGTTGTCGGGTTCGACTCGGTCACCCACAAGGGTGGCCGCATGTGGGCCGGTGGTCTCGGCACCTGTGCCCTCGACATCGTGCTGAACTACCCGATGTGCTGGGGGTACCTGCCGATCACAGCCGACGGCCAGGGTGCCACGGATGTGGTACCCCGCCGGTTCGTCGAGGCCACGGCCCCGAACCTTCGGTTCATCACCGGGGCAATCTCGATGACGAACACATACATCGTGACCACGGAGGGCAAGGTGTACGCACACGGGCAGAACTGGGCAGGCCAACTGGGCAACGGGACGATCGACACGTCAGTTCCCAGCTGATCACCGGCCCGGGCATTCATTGTCCCGTGCCGCGAACCTGTCGTCAGTTGCCCTGGATGCAGTCGTTGTCGTAGACGATGCTCAGTGTCTTCGTGCGCACGCCGTTGCTGGCATTCACGGTGACCGTCATCGAGTACGTGCCGGGAGTCTTTGTCGGCATCGAATAGAACGTCCAGTCGTTGCCGCTCGAGTTCATTGCGCTGAACATCGACGTCCCAATTGAAGCAGTCACGCTGGTGACGGTCGTTGCACCTGTCACGGTGAGGTCGAGAATCTCGGACGAGCAGCTGTTCCAGTACCCGCTGGCACCGCCGTTGCGGAAGGACTGCGTGAAGTTGACGGGGTTCGTCGTTGTCGTGGTCTGCGCAACCGTCGTCGTGGGAGCGGACGTGGTGGCGGGTGCAGTGGTTGTCACCGTCGTGCCCGCCGTCTGGTTGGCGATAGTTGTTGTCACGGCAGAGGACGAGGGTGCGGACGCAGTCGTGGTCGACCGCAGGACAGTCGTTGTCGTGACGACACCGGTGACCGGGAGATCGTTGCCGTCGAGCGTCAGCGTGGCCGCCTTGTTCGTGGCGCTCACCGTCTTGTTGCCGTTCGCCAGAACCAGTGTCGCGGAGCGGGACTCGGTGGTGATCGACCGTTCCCTGACGGAGAAATCTGCCGTGGACTTGCCGGTGGCGGCACGTGCGATGGCGCTCGGCGTCACGATGGTTGCGGAACTGCCGGCGGGGAGGCGCAGTGCCACGGACCTGCCGGAGGAGAACTCGCCCGGCTCGACCGTGACGAGCCATTCGTTCTTCTTGGTGGGGATCGTGGCGCCGGCGCGAACCCTGGACACGTGCACACCGTCGATGTCTGATCCCTCTGCCGTCACGGTGCCCCTGGCGGTGGTGAGTCTCCATGTGGGTGCTGCGGCGCGTATGGCGAGCATGGTGGGCGTCGTCGTGGTGGTCTTGCTGTCGCAGAACGGGCAGGACCCCTGCACGTGGGCCTTCAACGACGAGAGGTCCATGGAGCCGTTGCCCCCTGTCCATGCATTCGGGTCGGTCTCCGGGTCCGTGCCGTCGAACGAGAATGCCCACTCCTGCGCGTCGAGGTCGACCGTCACACGGCGTTCCTGGCCCGGCCAGTTGGAGTCGTAGATGCTGATCGATGCATGTGCGGCATCCGTGAACGTCACCGCGTACGGGAGAACCGCGTGGCCACCGATCTCGCCGTATACACCGAGGACATGGTCGGGCACGCCGTCCTTCAGTGAGGCAACAAGCTCGGCCGTGATGTCACGCACGGATCGCTTGCTCCAGGCCTTTGATTCGGCCCGCGTTCCCGGGAGGAACTGCGACGCGAACCCGCGAATGATTCCGTGCACGACCCCGGGAGAGTTCGTGAGGGATGACGTGTCGGGTGTCTCCTTCGCCCCGAATCGCTGCAACGCCTGCACGATGAATCCCTCGCAGTGCCCTGACTGCCGTGATTCGTTGACCATCCGCGCCCATTCGGCCGCCTCGGCCGTCGGTGAGCACGTGGCATCGGTCCCGCTCGCGCAGATCTCGGGACCTGAACCGAACATGGCCGCAAGATCGGCACCGCCGAATTCCTCTGCAGGAACGGCACTGGCACCGAAATTCATGAACGAGAAGCCGTTGGGAGTCGGGCGGAGCACCCCGTCGGTGTTGCTCGCCGGTCCGAGTTCCACGTCCGGTACGGACACTGTTGTTGCTGGTTCGCCCGAGCCGCTGCAGGCCGACACGGCAACAACCGCCGCACTGACCAACCAGAGTCGATTCCATCGGGTCACAGAAGGCATCTCGGTACTGTACGGGGGAGCCCAAACTGTTGTAAGTCATGGGATTCCTAATTCCGACTTGTTTGGTCGGGAATTAGCCCGTAGGGTGTCGCCCTATGACACACGCAAGTTGGGGTTTCGAGACCCGCCAGATCCACGCCGGCCAGCAGCCCGACCCCACCACGGGTTCCCGTGCGGTGCCTCTCTACCAGACCACGTCGTATCAGTTCCGCGACTCCGCGCACGCCGCGAACCTGTTCGCGCTCGCCGAGATCGGCAACATCTACACCCGCCTGATGAACCCGACGACCGGTGTCCTCGAGGCTCGCCTGTCGGATCTCGAGGGCGGCACCGCGACCGCGGTCGGTCTTCCCGGTGCGCTGATCGTTGCCTCCGGCCAGAGCGCCGAGACGCTCGCGATCCTCAACCTCGTCGAGGCCGGCGGACACATCGTCGCATCGCCGTCGCTCTACGGCGGCACGTACAACCTGCTGCACTACACGATGCCGAAGCTGGGCATCGAGGTCACGTTCGTCGACGACCCGCACGACCTCGGTCAGTGGAAGAGTGCCATCAAGGACAACACGAAGCTGTTCTTCGGTGAGGTTCTGGCCAACCCGAAGAACGACGTGTTCGACATCGAGGGCGTCTCGAAGGTCGCGCACGACCACGGCATCCCGTTGATGCTCGACAACACCGTGCCCACCCCGTACGGCATCCGCCCGATCGAGTGGGGAGCCGACTTCGTCGTCCACTCGGCGACGAAGTTCCTCGGCGGCCACGGCACGTCGATTGCCGGTGGCATCGTCGACGGCGGCAAGTTCGACTTCGGTGCGTCGGGTCGCTTCCCGAACTACACGGAGCCGGATCCCAGCTACCACGGTCTCGCGTACTGGCCGGCACTGGGTCACGGTGCGTTCATCATCAAGGCGCGCGTGCAGTTGCTGCGCGACCTCGGCATGTCGGCCAGCCCGTTCAATGCCTGGAGCATCCTCCAGGGCGTCGAGACGCTGTCGCTGCGAATGGATCGCCACTGGTCGAACACCGACAAGGTCGTCGCGTTCCTGCAGAAGCAGGGTGCCGTCGAGTCGATCAACTACGCCGGCCTGCCGAGCAGCCCGTGGCACGAGCGTGCGAAGAAGTACTTCGGCGGCAAGGGCTACGGCTCCGTCATCGCGTTCGTGGTGAAGGGAGGCCGCGAGAACGGCCAGAAGTTCGCCGAGGCACTGAAGCTGCACAGCCACGTGGCGAACATCGGTGACGTGCGTTCGCTCGTCATTCACCCCGCGTCCACCACGCACAGCCAGCTGACCGAGGACGAGCAGCGCTCGGCCGGCGTCGAGCCGGGCCTAGTGCGCGTCTCCGTCGGGCTCGAATCGATCGAGGACATCCTCGCCGACCTGCAGCTCGGCTTCGACGCCATCAAGTAAGCACGCATTCCGGAAGGGGCCGTCCGCTCTGTGCGGGCGGCTCCTCTCAATGTCCGACCGGCGGCGAGTCCTCGTTAGGGTCGGTCGTATGAAGAGGTTCCTCGCCATTGTGCTCGTTGTCGTCTCTGCAGGGTCGGTCGGTGCGCACGGCGCCAATGCGGATGCCGAAGAGCCGGTTGTGACCGGAACGTCGGCCCTGCAGGCCAAACACAACCCCGCAATCACAAAGGGCTGGGGCGTGACCTGGGAGCTCGGTAGTCCCATGTACAACTCGTACATGTACACCGACACAGGCGGGGCATCCTCGTCCACCCAGACAGCCCTGTCATTGTGCAGTTCGACGAACGACGCGGCATGTGCGCCGTCGTCAAACACGCGGTTGTCCGCGGACTCGATTCTCGGGCCTTGCCAGTCCGACACCGAGATCGGTTGCCTCGTGTCCGTTTCTGCACAATTGCCCGGTGGAGTGATGACTGCGCTGAACCAATTGGGCACATCTGCGACGTATTTCCCGGAGGATTCCCGGATCGGTCTGGCAAGGGGCTCCGAAGGTTCGTTCTGGAGAGCGAGTGACGGATCCACTTATTTCGTCGCCCCGAAGTTGACGCAGTCGATGACCTTTGACGCAGGTCAGTGGAAGAAGCCCACGTCCGTGCCGTTCCTCATGGAGATTCGACGTGTGCCGTCTTCGTACACACGGTCACCGCGATCAGTGGCACTGTCGGACAGTGTGCTCAAGCCCGGGTCAAAAGTTGTCGGGCAGTCGGGCGGCGGGATCATGGAGAGTTTCGTGAAGTTCCGTGCCGGTACACGATTCCGGGTGAGTGTCCGCGTTCCCAGTGCCGTGGTGGGCTGGTTTCAGGGTCGTCTGAAGGATGCCGTCGTGGGTGCGCGTGGTTTGACGAACGGGAGTGTCGAGTACACGATTGAGGCCGACCCTGCGACGGTCTATGTGGCGGGCGCAGAGGCGAGCAGTGAGGACCCTGCCTCCCCGGTCTACGGAGAATCCTTGACATCCCAGATTTGGGGAATGCGCAGCCCGAATTCCCTGAATGACTACACGAAGTGGAAGCCCTACCTGGGGGACAGGGCGATCCTGTCGGTGGGTCAATGGATTGTCTCGTCGTTCGGTGGTGTGAACCCAACGTGCTTCGATGCCGCGAATGGTTCGGCCGGGATTGTCTCCACGAACTCGGCTTTCTATTCGCCCACGGCCCCGATGTACAACTCTGCGACAGGCGCGGTGGACTACAAGGTGGCATCGCCGCACTTCGATGAGAACGGCGCAGTTGCTGTCGGCTCTTATTCGTTGTCAATCGCGACGGCCGCAGTTCAGTGCATGTACAAGACAGCTGTCGTTCCCGACGCAGCGGAGTTGAGCACCGTTTACGACGATGGATCCGAGTCGTACACGGTCACGCAGAGTCTGACCACCAAGGACGGTTGGCTCAATGTGTCTGTGGCTGGTCTGCACTTCTCGTCGCCGACGATTTCGGCGAAGTTCGGGACGATTTCGTCAAACTCCAACGGGACCACGAAGGGGAATTTCGCCGCCCTGATGGCAGGTGCTCAGTTAACCAATTCGACCTCTGGCACGAAGCAGACAACTTCGGCAGCCGGCCCGGGCAACCACGTGAAGACAGTCGTTTCCGGCGCGAAAGCGACGGTCACCGTGACGCTGGCAGCAAAGGGCACCTTCTCCGTGTACCGCAAGGTCGGGAAGAAGTTGACGCTCGTCAAGAAGGTCAGCGGCAAGAAGGGCGTGAACAAGGTGACCACGTCGTACCTGAAGGGCTATTCGTTCG
>JBEDDY010000014.1:0-10745 GCA_041176025.1 Actinomycetota bacterium
TCATGAGGCTCGCGAGACCCGGTGCGTACCCGAAGAGACCGCCGTAGCTGCTGATCTCCCCGCTGCGGGTCTTGCGCGCGACAGCGATGACGATGCCGAACACACCGAGGTTGGTGGCTGCATAGAGAAGGAGGTACGTGACGACCGAACGGAGTGCCGCCTGCTGCACACCGTCGATGCCGGCAACGGCAAGCGGCATGAGGATGAAGCCACCCTGGGCGACCGAGGAGTACGCGAGCATTCGCACGATGTTCGACTGGCGGAGCGCCAGCACGTTGCCCACCGTCATGGTGAGAGCGGAGAGGACCCAGAACACCGGCTGCCAGACATCGCTCGAGCCGGGGAACCCGACGTAGACGACGGTGACGAGGGCGACGAAACCGGCGGCCTTCGATGCGACCGAGAGGAACGCGGTGACGGGCGTGGGTGCACCCTCGTAGGTGTCGGGCGCCCACGTGTGGAACGGCACGGCCGAGACCTTGAACGCGAAACCGATCACCACGAACAGGACCGCGAGAGCCCGGATGGCGGTGACGTTGTCGGACAGGGTCGTGCCGATGTCGACGAGCTTGGTGGAGTTCGCGATGCCGTAGAGCAGCGACATGCCGTAGAGCATGACCGCCGAGGCGAACACACCGAGCAGGTAGTACTTGATGCCCGCCTCGTTGCTCTTCGAGTCGCGCTTGCGCCATGCCGCGAGCATGTACGCCGGGATCGACAGGAACTCGAGTGACACGAAGATCGACACGAGGTCACGGCTGCTGGCCATCATGACCATGCCGAGGATGCTGGAGAGCAACAGGAACCAGTACTCGCCCTGGTAGTAGTTGCCCTCACGGATGTGGTCCGCCGAGAGAAGCACCACCACGTAACCGGCGAGGATGAAGAGTGCCTTCAGGACAAGGCTGAAGTCGTCCACCACGTAACGACCGTCGAAAAGCGAGCGGGCGCCGTCGGTGTCCAGCGCGACGGTGAGGACAGGGATGAACGCACCGAGAAGCGAGAAGCTGGCGACCGGCGTGAGGACCCACTTCTTCGCATCACTGAGGAAGAGGTCGAGCAACAGGAGCAGCACGATGCCGCCCCCGAGGACGATCTCGGGTGCGAGTGCGTGGTAGTCGACCGTGGGCGACACCCAGTCACTTGCGAGAAGTGCGTTCAGCACGGGTCAGCCTCCGAAAGCCTTCAGCGTCACGTTGACGGCCGGGTCGAGCACCTTGAACATCAACTGCGGGTACACGCCGAACACGACGATGGAGACGAGGAGCGGTGTCCACGCGATCCACTCGAACTTGTTCACGTCGTGGATGTCCTCGTCGTGGCCGTGACCGGGTGCGAACTCGGGGTTGATCTCGCCGAAGGCGGTGCGCTGGTAGAGCCACAGCAGGTAACCGGCGGCAAGGACGGTGCCGAGCGCGGCGATCACCATGAAGGTGCGGAAGGTCTCCTCCGGCAGTCCGGGTGCGGGCTGGTACGCCGACAGGATCGCGGGGAACTCACCCCAGAACCCGGCGAGGCCGGGGAGGCCGAGAGAGGCCATGGCGCAGAACCCGAGGATCCAGCCCAGCTTCGGCATCTGCTTCAGCATGCCGCTGAGACGCTTGATCTCGAGCGTGTGGTAGCGCTCCTTCACCGAACCGGCGACGAAGAACAGCATTCCGGTGATCAGACCGTGTGCGACCATGCCGAACATCGCCGCGTTAACGCCGAACGGCGTGAGGGTGGAGATGCCGAGCATCACGAATCCCATGTGCGCGACCGACGAGAAGGCGATGAGTCGCTTCATGTCGGTCTGGGCGAGACATCCGAGTGCCCCGTAGATGATGCCGATGACGGCAAGCAGGCCGATCCACGGCGCCCATTCCTTCGCGGCATCGGGCAGGATCGGGATGGCGATGCGGACGAAGCCGTAGGTGCCGAGCTTCAGGAGGATGGCGGCCAGGATGACCGAACCCTGCGTGGGCGCCTGGGTGTGGGCATCGGGCAGCCACGTGTGAAACGGGAACATCGGCACCTTCACGGCGAAGCCGACGAACATGCCGGCGAAGATCCAGACCTGGACGTTCTTCGCGATGGCGCCGCCGTTCTCCACGAGGTACGGGATCGAGAACGACTCTGCGCCGGTCTTGAAGAACAACGCGAGGAACGCGACCAGCATGAGGGCCGAGCCGAACATCGTGTAGAGGAAGAACTTGAGCGAGGCGTACTGGCGGTTCTCGCCGCCCCACACACCGATCATGAAGTACATCGGCAGCAGGACCAGTTCGAAGAACACGAAGAACAGGATCAGGTCGCGCGCGATGAAGGTGCCGGCCATGCCGGTCTGGAGGACCAGCATGAGGATGAGGAACGCCTTCGGGTTGCCGGGGGACGGGATGTGGTCCCACGAATAGATCATCACGAGGACGGTGATCACCATCGAGAGGAAGTACAGCGGCAGGCTGATCCCGTCGATGCCGATGAAGTACGTCGACTTGATGACCGAGATCCAGTCGTGCTGGGCGACGAACTGCATCTCACCCGCCTTGTCGAAGTTGAACTGCACCATGGTGTAGATGCCGACGGCCAGCGTGGCCACGGCGGTGACGAGTGCAATCGTCTTGTGCAGTTCCTCTTCAGCCTTCGGGACGAAGAGCATGATGAGAACACCGACAAGCGGCAGGAATGTGCCGACTGACAGCACCCAGTTGTGGTCGCTCAGGACTTGCATGCCTACTTGCTCCCTCAGGTATTGATGATGACTAGTACGAGAGCACCGATGGCGGCCGTGCCGAACAGCAGTGCTCCGTATTGGTTGACTTTTCCGGACTGGACCGGACGCAGGATGCCGCCGAGGCCGGTGGCTGCGTTGCCCGATCCGTTGACGGCTCCGTCCACCACACGTTGATCAACGTTGCGGTAGACCCAGCCGGACACCTTCTTCGTGACGGTGCCGGCACCGTTCACGATGCCGTCGAGGACGTTCTGGTTGACCCAGTACGCCGCGGCGGCAATCGGATGCGCGATTCCGCGAACGATGACGTTCTCGTACAGCGCATCCAGGTAGTACTTGTTGACGAGGAACCTGTATCCCTTGCCCAGGAGGGCGTTCCGTTCGGTGAGACCGACGAGGGACTTGTTCTTCTTGTCGTAGAGCTGCACGCACAACGTCCAGCTGACGAACATGCCGAGGAACACGATGATCATGCTCATCAGCGCCTTCGACCACTTGAACGGCGCGTGGTGGATCATCGGGGCGACACAGATGCCGTCCTTCGGGGTCTCGCTGCCGCACGGCGAATCGTGTTCCGAGTGCCCGCCCTCGGCCGTTGCCTCCTCACCGTGGCTTTCGCCGGTGGTGGCCTCCTCGCCGTGGCTGTCGCTCGTCGCAGATGCTTCCTCGCCGGCAACCGTGGTGTCAGTGGACTCGCCCGACGCGACACGCGCCTCGCCGGCGCCACCGACGACCTGGGCGAGTCCGGTGGGGCTGATGACCTCGACGCGGGGCTCGACCCACTTCTTGAAGTTCTCCCAGCTGTGACCGAACGGCACTGCATTCAGGAATCCGGAGCCGATTGCGAGCGTCGCGAGGATGATCAACGGCACGGTGATCAGGGCGGGCGATTCATGCGGGCCGTGGTGCGCATCGCCGTGGTGGTCGTCGTGCGCTGCGTGGTCGTCATGACCGTGCGCATCGTGGGCGTGGTCGTCGTGATCGTCGTGTGCCGCATGGGCGTCACCGTGATCATCATGGTGCTCGCCGGCCGCGGCGCCGCGCGGCTCACCGAAGAAGGTGAGGTACGTCGCACGCGTCATGTAGGCGGCGGTGAGGAACGCACCGCCGAGACCGACGTACATGAACAGCGTGTAGCCGTTGTGGCCGACATTGTCGATGATCTCGTCCTTCGAGAAGAACCCCGAGAACGGGAACACGCCGCACAGTGCCAGCGTGCTGATGACCCATGTGGTGAACGTGACCGGCATGAACCTGCGCAGGCCCCCCATGTCCTTCTTCATCTCGAAGCTGTGGTGCGATGCGCTGTGGCTGATCGAACCGGCACCGAGGAACAGGCAGGCCTTGAAGAACGCGTGGGTGAAGATGTGGAACACCGCGGGCAGCCATGCCCCGGCACCGAGACCCATCATCATGTAGCCGAGCTGGCTGACCGTGGAGTACGCGAGCACCTTCTTGATGTCGGTCTGCACGAACGCCAGCGCCGCTGCGATGACGATCGTGATGCCGCCGATGATCACGATGAAGTTCGCGCCGCTGTGCAGGATGTCCATGCCGGTGAAGAACACCGGGTAGAGGCGGGCCACCAGGAACACACCGGCAACGACCATGGTGGATGAGTGCAACAGCGATGACACGGGGGTGGGGCCGGCCATGGCGTCCGGCAGCCACGTGTGCAGCGGGAACTGGCCGGACTTGCCGATGGCCGCGATGAAGAGTGCCGCCGCACCCCACACGATGGCCATGTGGCTGGGGTCTCCCGAGAGCGCCCATGCGGAGAGACCACGGATGGAGAAGCCCGAGACACCGAGTGTCTTCTGCGTCCAGTCGTTCGCTGCGAAGAACAGGATGGAGGTGCCTGCGAGGAGGCCCATGTCGCCGGTGCGGGTGGTGAAGAACGCCTTCAGGGCTGCACGGCTGTTCGCCCCTTCTTCCCACCAGTGACCGATGAGCATGAAGGAACAGAGACCCATGATCTCCCAACCGAGGATCAGCTGGATCATGTTCTCGGCCACGACCATGTTCATCATGCCCGCGGAGAAGAGCGTGAGGGACGCGAAGAAGTGCGTGTAACGGCGGTCGCCGCGCAGGTACTCCACCGAGTAGATCTGCACGAGCGAGGAGATGAACGCGACGACGCAGAGCACGGCGAGGGACAGCCCGTCGATGTGCTGGCCGATGCCGAACTCGACACCGCCGCTCTGCCACCAGGTCCAGGTCTTCACGATGGGGGCGACGTACTGGTACTCCCCGGCACCGTTCACGCGCTCGATCCACTGGTACCCGGCACCACCCGCGAAGACGAGTGCGCCGAGCATGGACGCGATGCCGAACTCGCTGCCCTTCATCGGCATCTTCTTGCCGAAGAAGATGATCAGTGCGAACGCGACGGCGGGGATGATGGGGATGATCCATGCGTTCTCGAGGAAGAACCCCGAGGTGAGCACGGCGGATCCTGCTTCTGAGGAGGCGGCGAACATCGGGTCAGCCCTTCATCTCTGCGAGGTCGTCGAGCGCGATGGAACGACGGTTGCGGTACATGAGCAGCACCATTGCCAGGCCGACACCGACCTCGGCGGCCGCCACTGCAATGACATAGAGCGCGAACGTGTGGCCGTCGGGCGACCCGTTGCGCAGGGAGAAAGCGAGGAGGTTGATGTTCACCGAGTTCAGGATGAGTTCGATGGACATGAGCACGAGCACCGCATTCCGGCGGGCGATGACGCCATAGACGCCGATGCAGAAGAGGACGGCGCCGAGGATGAGGAACTGGTTCAGCAACATGGTCAGTCCTTCCTCGCCAGCACGATGGCCCCGATGACTGCCGCAAGGAGCACGAACGACAGCGCCCAGAACGGCAGCAGGTAGTCACCGAAGATCTGGTCGGAGACGGCCCTGGTGTCGACAGGGGCGGCATCCAGCGGCAGCTGCTCGTCACCGAAACCGTCGTTCAGTGCGATGACCATGGTGGCCAGCATGAGGACAGCGACGGGGACGCCGAGGATCCAGTTCTTGTTGTTCAGGTCGGTCTCGTTGCCGATGCGCGCGCGGGTGAGCATGGTGCCGAAGAGGAACAGCACCATGACCGCCCCGATGTAGACCATGACCTGCGTGATGGCGACGAACTCGGCTGCGAGCAGCACGTACTGGGCGGCAGCGCCGGCGAGGACGACAACCAGCCACAGTGCGGCGTGGACCACGTTGTTCGAGGTGACGACCCGCAACGCACCGACCACCATGACGGCCGCGATCAAGTAGAAGCCCACGTTCTGGGCCACGAGAAGATCAGCTGCGAGCATCACTTCTTGCCCTTCTTCTCGGCGCCGGCCTCGAGCTCGGGGGCCTCCGGGACCGTCTCCATCCACTCGCCCAGCTTCGACTTGTCGTGCAGCAGGTCGGCGATTCGGGGCTCGGAGTACTCGTACTCGGGGCTCCAGAAGAGGGCGTCGAACGGGCACACCTCGACGCAGATGCCGCAGTACATGCAGAGCGCGTAGTCGATGTCGAAACGGTCGAGCTTGTTGACCTTGCGCGGCGCACCGCCGGCACGGCGCGGCGGTGCCAGTTCCTTGTGGCCCTCGATGTAGATGCACCAGTCCGGGCACGAACGCGCGCAGAGCATGCACGACGTGCAGTTGCCCTCGTGGAGTGCGATGACGCCACGGGCGCGGATCGGCGGTGCTTCCTTCTCGTGGGGGTACTGCACGGTCGCGGCACCCTCCGTTGCCGTTCGCATGAGGGTGCCGAAGGTGACACCGAGCCCCTTCAACAGACCGGGAACCTTGGGCTTGGCCATCAGAACGCCACCTTCAGGACCGCCGTCACCATGATGTTGACGAGCGAGACGGGAATGAGGACCTTCCAGGCGAACGCCTGCAGCTGGTCCTCGCGGAAACGCGGGAACGAGAACCGCACCCACATGATGAAGAACACGACCACGATCATCTTCGTGAAGAGGATGAGCGGTCCGACGATGTTCATCCAGTTGTCCATGTCGGCGAGCGAGGTCCAGCCGAACCACTGGAACGGCACTCCCCAGCCACCGAGGAACAGGATCGAGGCGATCATCGAGAAGACGCCGGCGGTGGCGAACTCTCCGATGAAGAAGATGAGGAATCGGAAGCCCGAGTACTCGGTCATGTAACCCGACACGAGCTCGGACTCGGCGACCGGCATGTCGAACGGTGTCTGCGTGAGCTCGGCCTGCACCGAGATCATGAAGACCGCGAAACCGACGAGCTGGGTGAGGACGTACGGGTTGCCGAGGCCGTCCCACCCGAAGATGGAGCCGCTGTTCTGTGCGACCACGATCTGCTGCAGGTTCATGGTGCCGGCCTGGATGACGACGCCGATGACGGCGAGCACCATCGGAAGTTCGTATGCGACCAGCTGGCCCGCGGCGCGGAGGCCACCGAGCAACGAGTACTTGTTCGCGCTCGACCAACCGGCGATGAGGATGCCGAGCACCGAGACGGACGAGACGGCGAGTGCGTAGAACACACCTGCCTCGAAGTCGGTGAACCATGCGTCCGGGCCGAACGGCACGACGGCGACGAGAAGGAACGTGCTGGCGAGGACGATGAGCGGCGCGAGCTTGAAGAGGAACTTGTCGGCGCGTGCCGGGTGGATGTCCTCTTTCTGCAGCCACTTGCCGACCTCGGCGAAGAGCTGCATCGATCCGTACGGACCGGCTTCCATCGGCCCGAGGCGGCTCTGCATGAACGACATCATCTTGAAGAGGAACAGGTACACCACCGTGCCCGCGGGCAGCAGGACCGCAACGAGTCCGCCGAGCACGCGAAGGAGCGACTGTGCCCAGTACGGGAGGTCAGCAGCGAGGACGGCGAGCATCAACGATCGATGTCCCCGAGGATGAAGTACAGCGACGCGAGGATCGTGATGATGTCGGGCACGTACACGCCCTTCAGCAGCCACGGCACGATCGAGATGTTGTTGAACGACGCGCTGCGGATCTTCACACGGAAAGGACCCTGGTCGTTCTGGGACACGACGTAGTACCCCATCTCGCCGAGCGGGTTCTCCGTGCTGACCCATGCCTCGCCCTCGGGCACCTTGATGATCTTCGGCACCTTCACCATGACCGGGCCGCTCGGGATCGTGTCGAGCAATTGGTCGACGATGCGCGTGGACTCTCGCACTTCCTGCAGACGCACCCAGCAACGCGCGAACGAGTCACCGTCCGGGTGGGTGATGACCTTCCAGTCGACCTTGTCCCATGCCATCGGCAGGCTCTGGTCGCGACGGAGGTCCCAGTCGACGCCACTGGCACGCAGGTTCGCACCGCTCAGGCCGTACTGCAGTGCGACGTCCTTCGGGATGACACCGATGCCGCGTGTGCGCGACTGGAAGATCTCGTTGCCGAACAACAGGTCTTCCATCTCGTCACAGAAGCCGCGCAGCTTCTTCATGACGTTGCGCGTCTCGTCGATGAAGCCTGCCGGCAGGTCGTCCTTCAGGCCACCGATGCGGTCGAAGTTCGGGTGGAACCGACCGCCGGTGGCGGCCTCGATGAGGTTCAGCACGTACTCACGGTCACGGAAGGCGAAGAACACCGGCGTGACGGCACCGAGCTGGACGCCGAGATCGCCGAGGAAGAGCGACACGTTCGCGATGCGCGACAGTTCGAACAGGATGGTGCGGATGTGCTGCGCGCGCGGGGTCGCCTCGACGCCCATCAACTTCTCCGCCGCGAGGATGAACGGCACCTCGTTCGCGAAGCTGCCCAGCCAGTCGATGCGGTTCACGAGGGCGGTCACCTGCGGGAAGGTGCGCACCTCCGTGAGCTTCTCGTAGCCACGGTGCATGTAGCCGGCCGACGGCTCTGCCCACACGACCTGCTCGCCGTCGAGACGCGCGATGATGCGCAACGTCCCGTGGGTGGCCGGGTGCTGCGGTCCGATGTTGAGGGTCATGCCTTCGGTCTCGAGTTCGACGTTCAGGCGCGCGTCGGCGGCCTGGGCCGCGATGTACGACAACTGACGTCGATCGATCAACGATTCGGTGGAGGTCATTCGGCGTCGCCTTCCTCATCGTCGGATCCGCCGGGGAGCGGCTCGACATCGACGATGCCGGGCCACGGCTTCACGATGCGGGCCAGGAGCGGGAAGTCCTTGCGGAGCGGATGGCCCTCGAAGTCGGAGGGCAGGTACATGTTGCGCAGGTCGGGATGTCCGGCGAATCCGATGCCGAACATCTCGTGCGTCTCGCGTTCGTGCCAGTTCGCACCGGCGAAGACCGGGATCCAGGACTCGACGACGGGATCGGCGTCGGGAACGTCGCACTTCACGTTCACTCCGACGTGCAAGGTGGGATGCACCAGACGGGCCAACACCTGCATGCGGGTGTCACCACCGGCGTATCCCTGCCTGATCGTGTCGTCGCGTTCGGGAGTCGGTGCGGTGGGGTCGTCCTCGCCCTTGCCGAACGGGGACGGCATCCAGTCGATCGCCGAGAGGAAACAGAAGTAATCGAATCCGAGCGTCCGCAACGCGATGCCGGCCGAACGCCACGCGTCGGTGCGCACGCGCACCCACACGTCGTCGCCGTGCTTCACGTGGCTGTCGAGCAACGCGTCACCGATGGCCGAACGCAGATCGTCGACGATGCGCTCGCGCAACGTGTCCCCGGGGATGGCGGCAACGGCGTCAGTCGACACGGGCCACTCCCTTCTTGGACGCGCCGGACGTGGCCGACTTCGAGGCCTCTCCCACGATGATGGGCTTGCTGCCTTCACCACGCCAACGGGCACCCATGTCCTCGTTACGAATGCGTTGCTGCAACAGCACGACGCCCTCGAGCAGAGCTTCGGGGCGGGGCGGACAACCGGGCACGTACACGTCGACCGGGATGATCTGGTCCACGCCCTTGGTGACCGAGTAGCTGTCCCAGTACGGGCCGCCGCAGTTGGCGCACGATCCCATGGAGATGACGTACTTCGGCTCGGGCATCTGCTCGTACAAACGCTTCACAGCCGGAGCCATCTTGTCGGTGACGGTTCCCGAGATGACGACGAGGTCGGCCTGACGGGGACTGGCCGGCAACGGGATGACGCCGAGACGCATGACGTCGTACCGGGGCGAGCCGAAAGCGGCGCCCATCTCGATGGCGCAACACGCCAGGCCCCACTGGTACACCCACAGGCTGTACGAGCGACCCAGGTTCAAGAGTGAATTCAGCGGCTTCGGGAGCCGCCCGCGGTCAACGAGACCCATGTGACTCCTTGTCCATTACACCCAGCGCAGGACGCCCTTGCGCCAGGCGTAGACGAGACCCAATAGAAGAACTCCCACGAACACACCCATCTCGACCAGGCCGAAACCGGCATAGCGCTCGAGCTGGGTGGCCCACGGGAAGATGAACACCGCTTCCACGTCGAAGATCACGAACAACAACGCGAACACGTAGTAGCGGATCTGGCTCTGCGACCAGCCCTCTCCCACGGGGTCCACGCCACTTTCGTAGGTCAGCAACTTCTCGCGATTCGGGTTGTTGGGTCGCACGAGGACCGCGATGCCCAAGAGCAACGAGGCCAACAGCAGGGCGATCAGCCCGAACCAGAACACGATGAGGTACGACCTCAGGAACTCCGACATCGGTTCTGACGCTACTACGGGCTCCGCGACCACTCCTAACTTCTCCCCTGCTCGCGAGGGCCGTCGCCCGACATGTCACACCCGAGTGTCGGGTCGAACGATCAGGAATTGGCCACTTGGTTCATGAACCAATCGACGATGCGCGCGCACGCGGGACGACTGGTCTTCACATGGTCACGAGTCCGAGCCATCACCTCGTCGGCCGACATACCGAGCCGAACCATCGTCGGACCCCGCCGTCCATGCCGCCAACATCGACTCGTTGGCCTCGGGGTGGAACTGGGTGGCGAAGGTGCGGCCCGAGCGAATGGCTTGGGGCCCCGAGGGGCTGGTGGCCATCACCTCCCAACCGGGCGGTGGGGTGAACACGTCGAAGTGCCATTGCAGCCACGGACCGGGCGCGATCACCTCGGGGACAT
>JBEDDY010000015.1:0-6649 GCA_041176025.1 Actinomycetota bacterium
GCTGCCAACAGTGAATCCGTTTTAGGGAAGATGTACGGAGAATTATTCTCCGATTCAAAGTGTCGAAAGCCCTACCTGTGGGCAGAAGCTCAATCCAGTGAACAAATGAGACGAGCCGTAATTTTTGTTCGACGTGATCTGCCAAAGACACGAAAGAAGGAGGGGCTCGGGTTCAGGCCTGTTGGACAACCAATCAAGCTTCCGAAAGTCGTTTATGCGATTAAGGGTTACGGCAACGAGTTCTTGACGTGCATCAGACTGACTCCTGGAGAAGCAGCGGAATGGGAAAACGGGCAAACTACGAATCTTGTATATAAGTCAGCGCAAGTAGCGCTCCCAACGTACGAAGCACCTCTCTCGATCGTCGAGAAATGAATTGAGCAATTGAACAGAGTCGTCACACGACCTTCGGTAACGAATTCGAATTGGTCAAGACAATTCGAGAATCAGAAATAGACCCTCCAAAACCGGGTTGCCTGGTCACCGCGAACCATGCCCACGGTGTAGATATTTTTGCCACGAAGACGCCCCTGGAAGTCCCACAGAATCCCACCTGTTCGCACTCGTAATGCGTAGGTCAGGGGTTCGATTCCCCTCTTGGGCTCCATTGCCGGGAATCTCAACGGTTCGTTGGTGGTCGACACAGTCGTGAAAGACCTTGACTGTTCCTCTTATACTGCCGAAATGGAAGCACGTTCCCGGTGGGGCAGATTGGCCTCTGCTGCAATTTTGTCAGTCTCATCGATCGGTGTGTTCACGTTCGTCGCATCTGACGTCGCGCACGCAGCCGCGTGCACTCCCACATCCTCGACAGCCGGCTCGGACACGGTCCTCAAGTTCACATCGGTCGGCACGTGCACATGGTCCGTTCCCGTCGGCGTCACCGAGGTGCGCGCACTCGTCATCGGTGGCGGCGGTGCGGGAGGCAAGTCCACGAACGTCGGTGGGTCCGGTGGCGGTGGCGCGGGCGCGATGGTCGTGCACCCGAGCTTCGCCGTCAGCGGCACGGTCAACGTCGTCGTCGGTGCGGGAGCAGCCACACAGAACACCTACGACCAGGGCGGCGCCGGGTCATCGTCGAGTCTCGGTGCTCTCACCGCAATCGGTGGTGGAGGCGGCGGTGACTGGTGTGACTCAGGTTGCCAGTCAACAAACCCGCAGCGACCCCAGATCTTCGGGGCTGACGGTGGTTCCGGCGGCGGCTCCGGTGCGGGCCTCTCCAACTCTCTTGGTGGTGCGGTCACGGCACAGGTCCTTCCTGCCGGCGCGACGTCGTACGGCAACCGTGGCGGAGACGCTGTGTCGGGGGCCAATTTTCACGGCGCAGGTGGCGGCGGTGCCGGAGCGGCAGGGGCCAGTCGCGCGACAGCAAGTGCGCTTCCCACCGCAGGAGGAATCGGCCGTCAGTCGGACATCACCGGTGTGAACACGTACTACGCGGCAGGTGGCGGCGGTTCGGGCGGCTACACAAGTGACTGGGCTGCGGGCGGCACCGGTGGCGGCGGTTCGGGCGGCGGTCTGAACAACAATCCGGTCGCAACCGCAGGCCAGGCGAACACCGGCAGCGGTGGTGGCGGCGGGCAGAACGGCCCCGGCGGCGCCGGCGGTTCGGGTGTGGTCATCGTCCGTTTCGCAACGGTGCCGGTGAACACTGTGGCACCTTCGATCAGCGGCACCCTCCAGACGGGCGACACCCTCACGGCGTCCGCGGGAACGTGGTCCGGGGCACCAAGTTCTTACTCATACCAGTGGAAGCGCTCGTCGACGGCAGGCGGTTCCTACACGAACATCGCCGCCGCCACAACGGCGACCTACGCGCTCTCTGACAGCGACATCGGTGACTACCTGAAGGTCGAGGTGAACGGGACGAACGTCAACGGTGGCGGCACTCCCGTTCTGTCGAACGCCGTCGGGCCCGTCACGGACATGCCGACCAACCCCCTCCCGACGCTCGGTGCCACCACCAGCACGAACGACGGTTTCACGTTCTCGATCACCAACTACTCGGCGACCTACACCTACTCGTTCACGACCACATCGGGTTCGGCATCGCAGTCCTCGGGCCTCGTCACCGTCACGGGCGTGTCCCCGTCTGCATCCTCCACCGTCACCGTCAGGGCCGCACGAAGCGGGTACCGCACTGCGTCGGCGACCGTCTCCGGCAGTGCACGTGCCGCCGCAACCACGACGACGGTCGCCCCCGTGCTCGAGATCGTCGTCAGCGTCACCACCACGACCGTTGCGCAGGCCGCATCGAACCAGACGGCCACGCCCGTCGTCACGATGGCCCCCGTCACCACATCAACGACCCCGCTGAAGTCCACGGCGCGTGCGGTCACGACGCGCGCGACCACGACGACAACGTCCACCACCAGCACCACGATCCCGAACAACGCCGGCGGAACCGTTGCGAAGCCCGCACCGAAGATCCCGTCGGTGGTTGCCGGTGAGGCACAGGTGAAGGTCGGCGACACTCCGCAGGACGCCACTGTCACCCGGGCGGACAATCAGCTGATCGTGTCGGCAGGTCCGCTGAAGGCGACACTCGCGGCCGTCGACAAGTCAGGGACCGTGACGTCTCTCGATGCCGAGGGCAATGTCCGGCTCAGGGCCGGCGACAACGTGCGCATCAAACTGGCGGGCTTCAGGCCCGGTGCAACGGTGGAAGCATGGTTGTTCTCCACCCCGATGCTGATGGGCACGGCAAAGGTCGGGGCCGACGGAACCGTCACCGGGACCTTCACCATCCCGAAGGACGTGCCGAAGGGCTCGCACCGGATCGCACTCGTCACCAGGACGAACGACGGCAAGCCGATCACGCTCACGGTCGGCGTGATGGTCGGCGAATGGAAGAAGGGCGCCAACGTCACCGTGTGGCTGATCATTCTCCCGATCGTTCTCTCCGTGGCCGGCGCACTCATCCTGCCGGCAACGCGCCGTCGCAAGACCCTCAAGTCCGCGGGCTGAGTCCCGGCATCGATTGTCCTGCCGGCTAGCCGACAGAGACCTTGCCCCTGATGGTCTTGCGGGCCGATCCCTTTGTCGCGGTGACAGTGAAGGAACACGACCCCTTCTTCTTGACGAGGATCCTCGATCCGGACACTGCACACACGGAGCGTGATGCGCTGCTCACCACCGTCTTCGTGGCCCGGTAACCGGAGGGAACCGTGACCATGTCTCCCGGCAGGTACTTCTTGCCGACGGCGAACTTCTTCGACGTGACGGAGGACGATGTCGTTGGCGTCGATTTCTGCGCGGCAATCTGGGCCGGCGTGTAGAAGGTGACCTCCGGGTTCGGCGCGGAGAAGTGCGTGATGCCCAGGTCCACGGTCATCCCGGTGTCGCTCGTGACCAACGTGACCGGTTGGTCCTTCTGCGACGCTGCTTCCGTGATGGTGGCCTTGACCATCTCCGGGGTGATCGAGCTCTTGATCTGCGCAGGTGCCATCGAAAGCATTGCCTCCATCACCGTGTAGGGCATGTAGAACTTGTAGAAGGCGGGGTTGACCCCCTTGCCGTTCTCCATGGTCAGGCCGGCGGTGGGGAACCCGTCCGGGACGGTGTGCGGTCCCGCGATCTTCGCGCTCACCTTTCTCTCGAGAACCGACACGACGGGGAACCCGATGTCACTGGCATTCGTCGCGATCCACATGCCCCTGAAGAGCGGACGGTTCTCCGGGATCACGTTCTGGAAGACAAAACCCGAGATGTTCCGCACCGTCGCCATCTCACCCTGACACGTCCAGCCGCTCGCCTTGCACGACTCGTAGGACGCCTGAGACATGGCCATCACGCGCGGCTTCGGCTTCGCGGTGACCGACAACTTGAAGGTTCCGTCGGCCTGCTGGGAGTTGGTGATGCTGACCGGTTCGCCCATCAGCCCCGTCTGGGTCGGGTCGTACGTTCCGAGTCGGATGACAAAGGAATACGTTCCCTCCTCCAGGCCCGTCGTCACGTTCGGTGCGAGGCTCGTGCTCGCCGGGGAGAGAACGGAGAAGCCGACGGTTGACGAAGGATTGGAGGGAGATGCACCCACCACGTTCACGTACGGCTGGTTCATCGTCGGGGTACCCGGGTCAGCGACGGTGAACGTGCCCGCTGCAGTGGTGTACGAGAGTGACTCGACGCACTCCACCTGGGAAGCAGAAGTGCACGACGGCCAGGAACTCGACACCGCACGGGCGGTCCGGGACTCAATGGATGCAACAACAGGTGCGAGGAGAACAAGGGCAACAAGAAGGCGACGCATGACCAGACACTAACGGTGGGTCCCGGCCCTGCGTCACGTGGCGCACCCGGCCCGCTCGGGACTCGGTGGGGATTGATTCCTTGCTAGGTTCGCCCGCATGTCCACCCCATCGGTCTGGAACCGCGTTGCAGTCATCACCGGTCTCTTCGTTCTGTTCGCCGGCGTCATGCACTTCGCCAGCCCCGGGTTCTTCAACGACATCGTCCCGCCGTGGATGCCGTTCGGCCGTTCGTTCTGGACCTACGTGAGCGGTGTCGCCGAACTCGTCATCGGCGTGATGATCCTGCGTCCGTCCACGCGCCGTCGCGGTGCGCTCGCGGCCGTGTGGCTGTTCATCGCCGTGTACCCAGCGAACCTCTACATGACGTGGGACTGGCGTGACCGAGCGGTCAGCGAGCAGATCGTCTCGTGGGTGCGCCTGCCGTTCCAGTTCCTGTTCATCTGGGTTGCGTTGCGCATCGCCGCAGCCAATGACAACCGTCCCGCCTACCCCGTCTGACCGGTCGCTTGGTTGAATGGGCGGCGTGAGAAAGTTCGTTGCCGTCGCCGTTCTTGCGGCTCTCGGACTGTCCGCATGCTCGTCCGGATCGAATACGGCCCCCGCCGGGTCAACGGCGACGGAGGGTTCCACCACGGTCGCTCCGGGCACGTCCACGGTGACGCCCACCACCGAGGCACAGCTCTCCACGGTCGACGAACCGGTCGTTGAGTGCGACGCGAAGGCGTTCCGCGCGGCGTTCAACACGAAGATGGTGATGGACGCCTGCACCACCTCGTGGGCCGTCGGCAACACCGACCGCGACACGTGGAACTGCCCGGACGCCGGCTGCAGCCAGGTCGACCTGTACCACTACACCGGCAACACGTGGAGATCGACGGCGACGTGCCACGTCGACCAGCCGCTCACGTACTGGAAGGGTTCCTGTTACAGGGCGGACATGTCACCCGTGACGGCGGCAGACATCCCGTCGGCTGCCATCCAGTGCAGGATCTGGCCGATGAACCGCAACCTCCGGTACATCTCGGAAACCGGTTGCGAACCCACGGCGGCGGACATCAAGGCAATGGTCTCGGCACCATGCACACGCTGGTCGGACAACCCGTCACTGCCTCTCGAGAAGTGCGACTCGGGTCGTGCGGTGACGGTCCTGCAGAAGAAGCTCTCGTCGGCCGGCCACAGCGTGCGCGCCGACGGTTACTTCGGTGGCGAGACGGTTGCCGCGGTGATGGCCGAACAGAAGAAGGCCGGTCTGCAACAGACGGGTCTCGTCGACCTGCCCACCTGGCAGGCGCTGTTCCCCTCGAATGAAGGATTGAAGGGCACGGACTCGAACGGCAACGGCGTTCTGGAGCCCGACGAGACCGGCTGAATCAGTCGGTGATGAACCGGTAGAGCATCGCGCCGAGCACACCGCCGAGAATCGGGAACGCGAAGAATGCCCACAACTGCGAGAGCGAATCGCCACCGGCGAAGATCGCCATCGCGAACGAACGCGCCGGGTTGACCGAGGTGTTGTCCACCGGGATCGAGATCATGTGGATGAGGGCGAGTGTCGCGCCCGCTGTCAGACCGCCCATGCCCGCAGAGAACTTCGCGTGCCCTGTGGACAGCACGACGTAGACCAGCAC
Source organism: Actinomycetota bacterium (assembly GCA_041176025.1). Classification (GTDB taxonomy): domain Bacteria; phylum Actinomycetota; class Acidimicrobiia; order Acidimicrobiales; family Ilumatobacteraceae; genus UBA2093. The sequence goes on from JBEDDY010000015.1 coordinate 5,879, forward strand.
GGCCGTCAGGATGATCTCGACGATGATCATCGAGGCAAAGTTGAAGCCGCCGGGTGACAGTGCGTCCCAGCCGTTCACCGCGAAATTGGACGGGGACGCCGTGAAGCCGCCCTTCATGCCACCGGCGACGCCGAGGATCGCCGCGCCACCGATCGCACCACCCAGCAACTGACCGACGATGTAGGTGGGCGCGAGAGCAGCCTCGAGTTTCTTCGCCGCAACGAGACCGATGGTGACCGCGGGGTTGATGTGGCAACCGGACACGGGACCGATCGCGTACGCCGCAACCAACAACGACAGGCCGAACGCGAGCGACACCATCAGTGCCTTGCCCTCGAACCCCGGCACCAGGACCGCGGTGCCCGGTCCGCCGACCACCAGCAGGAAGGTCCCGAAGGCCTCCGCCGCGAACAACTGTGACTTCTTCATGGTTGACCCCCTCTGTGCCCGGTCGATGCGCCGGGCTGAGGAATCTTCACCTTTAATCCCGCCCCGGTGGTGGATGGGTTCTGTACATTTCTGTCCAGCTTTCTGTACATTTTGCCACATGGCTCGCATGTCGATCAGCAAAGCACGGGAAAAAATGGCCGATGTCATCGAACTGGCGGCGACGGAAGCAGTGATCCTGGAACGGCACGGGAAGCCGACCGCGGTGGTGATCAGCTACGAGCGGTACGACGAATTGATGGATGCACTCGAGACCCTCGAGGACCTCGCGGCGCTCGAGGAGTACCGCGCCGAGCAGGAAGCCAACCCCGAGCCACCGATCCC
>JBEDDY010000016.1:0-2937 GCA_041176025.1 Actinomycetota bacterium
GGCAAGGAGACCGGCGTCAAGTACGTCGACACCCTCCGTGACGACGACCTGCCGGGCAAGCCCGGCGATGCGGAACACTCGTGGGGTGGTCTCATGAAGCAGGATTTCGTCACGATCGTCACCAGTCTCGGCGGCGATGCATCCGCCGTCGAGGCAGTGAGCACCGACCTCGGTGTCGACGACAAGGCGTACTACCCGCAATGATCCGCGAGACCCTCGTCCGCTGCGAGCACATGTCGTGTGCGTACGACTCGAACGTCGTCATCCACGACATCGACCTCACGGTCCACAAGGGGGATTTCGTCGGCATCGTCGGCCCGAGCGGTTCGGGCAAGTCGACGCTGCTCAAGTCCATGGTCGGTGCCGTCAGCCCGGTTCACGGTTCCGTTGTCTCGGCGCCGGGCATCCGCATCGCGTACGTCCCCCAGGTGGAGAGCGTCGACTGGAACTTCCCGGTCACCGTTCTCGAGGTGATCGTCATGACCCGTTCGAAGAACCGCAGGTGGCCGCGAATCTCCGCGGAGGAGCGTCGGGATGCGACCGACGTTCTCGCGCGACTGGGGCTGTCGGGTCTCGAGAACCGGCATATCCGTGAGTTGTCGGGTGGCCAGCAGCAGCGGGTGTTCATCGCCCGCGCGTTGTTCCACAACCCCGACGTGCTCGTCCTCGACGAGCCCACCTCCGGCGTGGACGTGCGCACGCGCCATGAGGTGCTTCACCTCCTGTCCGAGCTCCATTCGCAGGGCCTCACCATCGTGCTGTCGACCCATGACCTGAACGGACTGGCGGCGCACCTCCCGAGGCTCGTCTGCATGAACAAGACGGTGATTGCCGATGGTTCGCCCACCGAGGTCATCAATTCTGTGGTGCTGGAACAGACCTACGGGGCACCGATGGAAGTCCTGCAGCACGGCGGCATGCCCGTGGTGCTCGACCACGGTCCGCACGAGCGGTCGCCGCTCACGACGAAGATCTCCTGACCGTGCTCGTCGCTCTCGATCTCCTGGAGCCGTACCAGTTCGCCTTCTTCCGGCACGGCGTCGTCGTCGCGACCCTCGCCGGTGCGTTGTGCGGCATCCTCGGTGTGTTCGTGGTGCTCCGCGGCATGAGCTACATCGGCCACGGACTTTCGCATGCAGTCTTCGGTGGAGCCGCCGCGTCGGCGGTCATCGGGGTCAACTTCTTCCTCGGTGCGGGCCTGTGGGGCATCGCATCCGGCGTGCTGATCGGCCGCATCGCGCGCCGGCGGATCATCGGAGCCGACGCCGCAATCGGTGTGGTCACCACCGCGTCGTTCGCCGTGGGTCTCGCCCTGTTGAACCGTTACGGGCAGGCGCAGAAGAGCATCGAGGCGGTCCTGTTCGGCAGTGTCCTCGGTGTGAGGACCAGCGACGTGGTGGCGGTGGCAGCGGTGCTGCTCGCCGTCGTCGGCATCGTCACGCTCTGGTACCGCACGTTCCTGTTCGCCACGTTCGACCCCGAAGTCGCCGACGTGTCAGGTGTGCGGGTGCCGCGTGTGGAAGCGGCCCTCATGGTCATGCTCTCCATGACGATCCTCGTCACCATGAGGGTCATCGGAACCCTGCTGATCTCGGCTCTCCTCGTCATCCCCGCGTCGGTCGCACGCATGCTGACGAACTCCTTCGCGCGCATGCTGTGGATCGCGCCGTTGGTCGGTGCGTTCTCCGCCTTTGCCGGCATGAATCTCTCGTACTACCTCGACACCTCGTCCAGTGCCACGATCATCCTCGTCGCGGCGTTCACGTTCGTCGCCGTGTACGCGTTCACCGGTCTGCGCGGGCGTGCACGCATCGGCGCGCTCCATCACATCTGACACCGGTCAGGTCAGCTGCGCAGGTCCCACTCCACGCCGTTCGGGGTGTCGCGGATCTCCACTCCGAGGGCGTCGAACGAATCACGGATGATGTCGCTGAGGTCGTAGCGCTTCTCCGCACGGACCGTCCGGCGCACCTCGAGCATTGCCTCCACGAACGGACCTACAACCTCGCGCGGATCCTGCACACCGCCGACGGCGGCATCACCGAGCGAACTGATCATGGATCGCAACTCGGCCCGCGCCCGCGTGATGGCGTCGCGGTCGTTGTCGTCCCCGGCATCGACGATGGACAGTTCCAGGGCGAGTGCCGCCCTGACGGCGCCCTCGGCATCCCGTGCATCGAGCGCGGTTCGGAACACCTCACGGTGGGTGGCCAGTTCGCGCTCGAGAGGTGCCGCGTCTGCCCGTGCCTGCGACTCCTGCGTGGGGGCGGATGCGGCGGACCGACCGCTGGCCGCGGGGGACGAACCCGTCAGCACTGTCGACGCAGGGTCCTGCAGCACGGAGACCGGGAACTCCTCACCGGACCTGTACACGCGCTCGGCACCGCGCATGCGCACGGTGACCCCTCCCTTGCCGGTGACCGACGCCGTGCCGGTGTCGATGTCGATGACGAGCGCGGTGTGCTCGTCGATTCCGAGGATGAAATGGTCGTCCGGCAGCAATGACTCGAGGTACTCGAGACGACCCTGGCCGAGGTAACAGAACCGCGTGTCGTGGTTGCCGCCCTCCGCGTTGTCGTAGTGGGGAATCACGGCGGTGTGGATGCCGATCCCGCCCAGCAGGTCGAGCCCCGTTTCCCACCGGGGTTCCTCGCCGACCTTGTAGATCTCGTACACCGGCACCGTGAAGGCACCGAGCGTGAGTGCGGCGGCGGACGCGAAGGTGACGAGTCCGCCCTCGCGCACCTTCGAGGCGAGGACGTCGTGGAGCGCGGTGTCCTTCCACTGCCGCAGCGCGTAGGTCGGCGACCCCGGCCCGGCAAAGACGTAGTCGGCATCGGCGACACGCCGCAGCCCGCGTTCGACGGCAACCTGGTCGACCGTCCCGCCCTTCAGCCTGAGGAGGCCCGCGACCTGGATGTCGATCGTGATGCTCTT
>JBEDDY010000017.1:0-11960 GCA_041176025.1 Actinomycetota bacterium
CGGTCGGGAACAAGAGCTGGTCCAAGCTCCAGTCGGCCGACCTCGAACGCAGTGCGTACGGCACGTTCCGCGTTCCTGCGGTGAAGGGGAAAGCCACGTGGTGCTACGCGGCACTCGTGTCTATGGGCACCACGAAGCAGTACACCAGCGACTTTGGTTCGGTGAAGGTCGATGCGAAGGGCAAGGTCGTCGCCGGCAAGTTGTCCCTCAGCGCGCTCGCTGACGACGCGAAGAAGGGTCTTGTCGGCGTGAAATGGAGCGTCAAGGACTCCCTCGGCAAGAACATCACGGTCAACGTGACGTCGTCCAAGAAGTCGTGCGCGAAGAAGTCCGCTCTCTCGTGCATCATCGCCGGCCTGCCCTCGGGTTCGCAGATCGTGCTGCGCATCACGGCCCGCGGCCAGTCCGGTTCGCGTTCAATCTGGAAGACGGTGACAGTGAAATGAAGACGGCCCGAAAGACCCTCGTCGTCGTGCTGAGCGTGGTGACGCTTGCCTCGTGCGGGAAGAAGGAGGCGGTGCCCACCACCACCACGTCTTCGACGTCCACCACGACGTCCACCACGACCACCGTCGCCCCCACCACGACAACGATCCCGGTGGCACCGATACCGACCGACGTGGAACTCACCGTTCCGTCCACCGTCCCCGCGTCACGCAAGACGGGGAACGGCCCGTGCGTCGACCCGGACGGCTCCCAGTACTGCGTGAGGGGAACCCAGCCCGTCCAGTTGACGGTCAACAACAGCCGCAAGGCGACGATGAACACCGGTGCCCGCCAGGGTTTCACGGCAGTCAAGAAGCGCATGACCTCCGTGGAGATTCTCCTCGAGAGCACGTCCATCGGTGCTCTCGTGCCGGCAACCGAGACGACGGCCGCGAACGATGTCTGCGTCCGTGTGACACTCATGACCGAGCTCGGACTCCCGATCGCCACCACGGGACTCGTCACGTCCTCGACGAAGGGGATCAGGCAGCAGCTGACGGTGCCGTTGGCGAGCGCGCTGGTCCCGGGTGCCCTCCACAAGATCCAGTTGGAGAAGGGCCCGGCGTGCTGGCTGCGTGACCTCTCCACGTACGTGGCCATGTCGTCGAACTACAAGTACCCCAGCAAGTACGGCCGCATGTCGATCGACGGCAAGTCGAGCGACGGCTCCTTGTGGGCCCGCATCGACTGATTCAGACGTGCGGCATGACCTCGGTCGCGATGAGGTCGAGCTGCTCCAGGTCGGACAGGTCGAGAATCTGCAGGTAGACGCGTCCGGCCCCCGCTGCGGACCACGCACGCAGCGTCTCGACGACCTCGGCGGGCCTGCCACACGCACCGTTCTGCCTGAGTTCGTCGACCTCGCGTCCGATCGCGGCCGCACGCCGCGCGATCTCGGCGTCGTCCCTGCCGACACACGCAACGAGGGCGCTCGAGTACACGAGTGACGACGGGTCGCGGTCGATTGCCTCGCACGCGCCGCGCACTCGGTCGCACTGCGCCGTGAATCGCTCGATGCTCTGGAACGGCATGTTGAACTCCGCCGCGTACCGGGCAGCGAGTGCCGGGGTCTTCTTCGGCCCACCACCGCCGATGATGATCGGCAACGGGGACTGGACCGGTTTGGGGAGCGCAGGTGAGGTCGCCACCTCATAGTGCTTGCCCGCAAAATCGAACGTGCCGCCCACAGGCGTGCCCCACAGGCCCGTGATGATCGCGAGTTGCTCCCCGAGACGTTCGAAACGCTCGCCGAGCGGCGGGAACGGGATGCCGTAGGAGCGGTGCTCATCGAGGTACCAACCCGCACCGAGACCCAGCTCCACGCGACCGGCCGACATGGAGTCGACGTTCGCAATGGAGATGGCGAGGACACCGGGGTTGCGGAACGTGGACGAGTTGACGAGCGTGCCGAGACGGATCGAGGAGGTCTCGCGTGCGATGCCTGCGAGCGTGATCCATGCATCCGACGGGCCCGGCATGCCGTCGAAGTGGGTTCCCATCCGCTGGTAATGGTCGCTGCGGAAGAACGCGTCGAACCCCAGTGCCTCGGCACGTTGCGCAACCGCGAGAAGATCGAAGTAACTGGCGCCCTGCTGGGGCTCGGTAAAGATGCGGAGTTTCACCCCCGCAGACTAAGCGGAGCCGCGGCGGACGACAGGTAGTCGGCGTGGGCTACCTGGAGTTGTTCGGGCAGCCGTGCCACCTGCCGGCCGGCAAGGGGCGGAACGTGGGTCCGCACGGCGAACGTGGGTCGGGGGTGGTTGCCGACGTGGCGCATCATCCCGAACATGATGAGCCTGTCGAACCCGCGCGAGAACGGGTTGTGCCGCCCGGCGTGGTACGCCAAACCGATCGACCCGGCCATGGGATGGAGGTCCACGACCGCGCCCGTGGTGTGGGAGAGAACCTCGTCGCTGCACCTGCGCAGCAGCCAGGTTGCCGTCGGACCGAGGATGCCCAGCCAGAACCGCTCGACGTACTCGCTGCGCACGGGGTGACCGGTTGCATCAGACAGTGCGTCGGGCCATGTCACGAGCGTGATGTGCCCGTCGTCGGGGAGGGTGGTGGATGTGGACATGGCTTCCTTTCTGCCCGCTGTTGCGGGAGACGAATTGGTCTCGTTGCGTGAGTGGCCATGTGTGCGGGGCTGTTGAATATGGGACAGATGTACGAGAACAACCTTCCCCAGGATTCCATTGATGCGATCGGCGCGATGCTGCGCGATGCCCGGCGCGTCGTGGTCTTCACCGGTGCCGGCATCTCGACCGAGTCCGGCATTCCTGATTTCCGGGGGCCGACCGGTCTGTGGACGACGAACCCGCTCGCAGAGAAGACGTCGACGCTCAGTCACTACCTGAACGATCCCGAGGTGCGAATGGTCGCGTGGGCAGGCCGTGAGCGCAATTTCGACGGGTCGAAGGAACCGAACGCGGGTCACCGCGCGATCGTCGAGATCCAGAAGATGGGCAAGCTCGCCGCCGTCGTCACGCAGAACGTGGACGGTCTCCACCAGGATTCCGGCATCGACGAGGACAAGGTGGTCGAGGTGCACGGCACGCTCAAGTTCGGGCGTTGCTGGGAGTGCGACGACCGTCGCCCGATGGCAGAGTTCATCGCCCGTGTCCGTGCCGGTGACCCGGACCCGCACTGCGAGCTCTGCGGTGGAATCGTGAAGAGCGACGCCATTCTCTTCGAGCAGGCCCTCGTGCCCGAGGTCATCGACAGGGCACTGCGCGAAGCGGAGGAGTCCGATCTTCTGATCGCCGTCGGCAGCTCGCTCGGCGTCAGGCCGGCAAACGGTGTGGTGCCGAGGGCGCGGGCGACGGGTTCGAAGGTGGTCATCGTCAACGGCCAGACCACCGAGATGGACCACTACGCCGACATTCTCCTGCTCGGGTCCATCACACCGGCCCTGCAGGGCATCGTCGCTGCCGCCCGTTGATGTCCGGCCCGGGAGGCAATTCCCGACCAACTCGGTAGGGTTTCGGTATGGCATCGTTCCGCGACCTCCTCAGCCAGGCCAAGGGCCAGATCACCGAGATCTCCACCGACGACGCGCAGAAGCGCATCGACACGGGCAACGTGTTGGTGCTCGACGTGCGCGAGCCCGACGAGTTCGAGCAGGGCGCGCTGCCGAACGTCCTGCACATCCCGCGCGGTCACCTCGAGGCACAGATCGAGTCGCGCGCCACCGACCGTGACCAGGAAATCGTCGTCTACTGCGCCGGTGGCGTGCGGAGCGCATTCGCGGCCAAGACGCTGCAGGAACTCGGTTACACGAACGTGCTGTCGATGGCCGGTGGTTTCGGGAAGTGGAAGGACGAGGGCCGCGCGTGGCGTCAGCCGGTCACGCTGACGCCCGACCAGCGCAACCGCTACCAACGCCACCTGCTGCTGCCCGAAGTCGGGGTCGAGGGCCAGGCGAAGCTTCTCGAGAGCAAGGTGCTCATGCTCGGCGCGGGTGGCCTCGGTTCGCCCGCCGCGCTGTACCTCGCGGCGGCCGGAGTGGGAACCATCGGCATCGTCGACATGGACGATGTCGACGAGTCAAACCTGCAGCGCCAGATCCTCCACAACCTGGACCGCATCGGCATGCGCAAGGTGGAGTCCGCGCGCCAGACCATCGCGAAGCTGAATCCCGACGTGAAGGTCAACACCTACGACACGCGTCTCGATGCGTCGAACATCATGGAGATCATCGCCGGGTACGACGTGATCGTGGACGGCGCGGACAACTTCCCCAGCCGCTACCTGCTGAACGATGCCAGCGTGAAGCTCGGCATCCCCGTGGTGCACGGCAGCATCTTCCGTTTCGAGGGGATGGTGTCGGTGTTCCACCCGCTGCGCGGGCCCACCTACCGCGACATGGTTCCCGAGCCGCCGCCCGCCGAGCTCGCGCCCTCGTGCGCCGAGGCCGGTGTGCTCGGTGTGCTGCCCGGCATCGTCGGGTCGATCCAGGCACTCGAGACCCTGAAGATCCTGCTCGATCTCGGTGATTCGCTGATCGGCCGCATTCTCTCCGTCGACACCACAGAGATGTCGTTCCGGGTGTTCAAGCTGCGTGCGGATCCCTCGAACGTGGTGACCTACGAGAACCGTGACCGCATCGAGGTGCGTGACCTCGATGGTCTGTGCGCACCCTGGCTGAGTCACTGACCACACGGCCGTCCCGCGAGGTCGCCACGCACTAGCGTTTCGGGCGTGACAGCCCCCATCGTGATCGTCGGAGCAGGTTTCTCCGGCGCCGTCGTTGCCCGCCAGCTAGCCGAGGCGGGGATTGCCTCCACCGTGATCGACCAACGGGACCACGTTGCGGGCAACGCCCACACCGAACGCAACGCGAACGGGGTGATGGTCCACGTCTACGGACCGCACATCTTCCACACCGCGTTCGAGAACGTGTGGCAGTACATCTGCCGCTTCGGCGACATGGTGCCGTACAACCACCGAGTGAAGGCCACCTACGCGGGGCGCGTGTACTCGCTGCCGGTGAACCTTCTCACCATCAACCAGTTCTTCGGCAGGACGCTCTCGCCGGTCGAGGCCGAGCAGTTCATCCGCGAGCAGGCGGACTCGTCGATCACCACGCCGGTCACGTTCGAGGACCAGGCCCTGAAGTTCGTCGGCCGCGACCTGTACGAGGCGTTCTTCAAGGGCTACACACAGAAGCAGTGGGGACTCTCGCCGACGGAGCTCCCCGCATCGATCCTCGCGCGCCTGCCGGTGCGGTTCAACTACGAGGACAGCTACTTCAACCATCCGCATCAGGCCATCCCGCGTGACGGCTACACCCCGATCGTGCAGAACATGCTCGACCACCCGTTGATCGAGGTGCAACTGGGACGTGCGGTCACGGCCGACGACATCGCGGGTGCAGAACACGTCTTCTGGTCCGGCCCCGTCGATGAGTACTTCCGGCACGCGCACGGCCGGCTCGGGTACCGCACCCTCGACTTCGCGGCGGAGGAGTCGACCGGTGACTTCCAGGGGTGCCCCGTCATGAACTACTGCGACCCCGACGTGCCGTTCACGCGCATCACCGAACACAAGCACTTCACGCCGTGGGAGTCCCACGAGGGGACGGTCATCTACCGCGAGTACAGCCGACTGGCCGAGCCACAGGACATCCCGTACTACCCGATCCGCCTGGTGAAGGAGAAGGAACAGCTTCTCCGGTACGTCGAGGCCGCCCGGGCCGCCACCGGGGTGACCTTCATGGGGAGACTCGGGACCTACCGGTACCTCGACATGGACGTGACCATCAAGGAAGCCCTGGAAGTGGCAGAAATCTTCCTGGAAAGCCGCAGGACAGGCGCCACAATGCCGTCGTTCGCGGTTGATCCCCTGTGAAACTGGTGGGATGACCTCGCACCTGCTGGCCCGGTTCCGCGTGGCCCCGGCCGGCTTCGCCGAACCGACGCTGTACGTGCGCCACATGGACGGCGTCATCGATGACGACGGTCTCCATCTCATGCGCGGCGGACGGGCAACGTTCGACACCACGTTCGGGGTGTTCTCGGCGGGGCGGTGGGGTCGTCTCACGGATGTCGAGGACGTTCTCGTGAAAATGGATGTCACCGGTCGCGTGCGCATCGAGTTGATCGCGTACGCCGACGGGGTGGACACGGTCATCGGGGTGTCCGAGACGGGGGACACGGTCGACTGCCCGAACCTCAAGGCCCTCGCCGCCGAGTCCCTCTACGTGGCGATCACCGCACTCGACGACAAGGTGGTGGTGAGGGGCGGCCAGTGGCGCACCCGCACGGCGCCGTTGCGCGATGTCCGGCTGGGCGTCGCAATCACCACGTTCAACCGCCAGGAGTACGTGCTGAAGACGATCGAGCGGTTGCTGCATCTCGAATCCTCGAACCCCGACATCACCGGCCACCTGCAGGTTCTCGTGGTCGACAACGCACGGAACCTGGAACCCGTCGTGCCCGACGGCTCACCGTTCCGCCTGGTGCCGAACCCCAACCTGGGCGGGGCCGGCGGCTTTGCCCGCGGACTCATCGAGTTCCGCGAGGAGGGCTGGAGCACGCACGTCGTGTTCATGGACGACGACATCAGCCTCGAGCCCGAGGCCATCGTGCGCACCATCACGCTGCTGTCCCATGCCACCTCGCCCGACCTGTGCGTGCACGGCGCGATGATGAGCGAGGAACAGCCCTGGCTGCAGTTCGAGGCAGGTTCCCACTACGAGTTCCGTTCCGTCTACCCGCTGCGGGCGGTCGGGCGAGGCATCGACATGCGCCGCCGTGCCGATGTCGTCCGCGATGCACTGGAGGAGGACCTGCACTACTCGGCATGGTGGTTCACGGTCTTCCCCATGCACATCGCGAAGGACAACCCGCTTCCTGTGTTCGTGCGCGGTGACGACGTCGCATTCGGCCTGATGCACACCGGACAGCACACGGTGACCATGCAGGGGATCTGCGTGTGGCACGCCGACTTCGCACTGAAGAACAACCCGTCGTCGCTGTACTACGAGGTCCGCAACTTCGCCCTCATCGACACGTTGGTCTTCGACGACCACAAGGCCCGCCATCTTGCGTGGCGCTACCTGGGGTTCGGGTTCCGCAACGCGTACTCCCACCGGTACGCGAGCGCCGAGTACATGATCTGGGGCCTGAAGGATTTCCTGGCGGGCCCCGACGAGTGGATGAAGATCGACCACTCCGCCAAGCACGACCAGGTCCGTCGCGTCGACGAGGAAAAGGCCGCACCTCTCACGCCCGACCAACTCGCACTGGGGTTCACACCGCCCCGACCGAAGTTCATCAGGCTCGGTGGGTACCTGCTGTCGCCGTTCATCGGTGCGGGGCACTTCCTGCCGAGGTCACTGCAGTCGTCGGCCGTCGGCGTCGCACAGATCGACGTCCGTGCCGTTGGCCTCGCCATCCGCCACGAGAAGATCCTCTACCGTCACCCGCGGTTCGAGGAGGGCTTCGTCTGCGAACGGGACTACAAGCGCTTCAAGAAGATCCGTCGTGAGGTCTTCACCACGACGCTGCAGCTCCTGCGCAACTACTCACGCCTGAAGAAGGCGTACCGTGCGGCCTACCCCACGATGGTGAGCACGGAATCCTGGAAGCAGCGCTGCGGCATCGAGTGACGGTGGCGGGTCAGACCCGCTCGGCAGTGGCCATCAACACCGACCATGTGCTGGGCCCGACCCTGCCGGTGACGGGAAGGCCCGAACGCTTCTGGAACGACTTCACATGGGTGACGAGCGCCGGACCGTAGATGCCGTCGGCCTGGATCTTCGTCTTCAGCACCTTTGCAAGCGCCCTCTGGACCGTCTTCACCGCCGGGTGCTTCGTGCCCTTCTTCATGACGGCCAGTTCCGGCCGCGCCGTCAGGCCGAGTGCGTCCCACGTGGGTCTGTCGACGGTTCCCGTCTGCGGCAGGTTCACGGTGGCCTGGAAGGCCCTGACCGCCGCTGCCGTGCCCTTCCCGTAGACACCGTCCGTGGCGAGTCTCTTCTTCCCGGCGAGGTTCAGGACCTTGTTCAGCGTCTTCTGCACGGTTTGCACCATCACACCCGTGTTCTTGTCGGCGAGTGGCAGACCCGGGACGACGGGGGCTGCGCTGGCCGCAGCGGGAAGGAGTCCCTTCGCACGCAGGTCGTCGAGTTGCGCACGGAGGAAGAGCGTGAACTCGGCCTGGCCGGTGGCATTCAGGTGGACCCAACAGCACAGTGACGCGTTGTCGAACCACCGCCACTGGTTCGCAGCACCGCTCGCCGCGTTCCAGTCGAGAACGGTGACCGCAGGGTTCGCTGCCGCTGCCGCGGCGAGTGCGGCGTTCGTGCGGGCGTAGGTGCGGGTGGTCGACCGCGTGGAGAGGTTCACGAAGATGATGCGCTGGACGTTCTTCGCGACGAGTGCACTCACCATCTGCTGCACCTCGGACTCGACCGTGTTCTGGTCGTCGTTGTAGCCGAGTGCGACGATTGCGATCGCGGGGGCGTCGAGGGAGTTGACGATCCCGACCCCGTCCTTGTCGATCTGCGGCGCGGTCACGGCCGACAGACAATCGGCACCCACGAATCCGCGACCGGCACAGGCCTGCCACGTGAGCGCGGGGTACGCGGGAGTGACGACGGATGCGAACTCGGTGGCGATGCTCTCGCTGACTGAGTCGCCGACGAAGAGGATCTGCCCCACGGCCGGCGCCGAGGGGTCGACTGCCGGCCCGCCGGTCGTCTCGTACCACGGCGAGTTGAGGTCCCAGTCGCTGCGGAAATCCCATCCCTTGCGCGTGACGACGCCCGCCGTGCCGGTGATCGTGACGGAGGTTGCGTACCCGTTCCATTCTCCGCCGAGACCGTCATGTGTCGTCACGACCGAGGTGAGCACGCCGATCGTCGGGTACTTCTTCTGGATGTCGGTGGCAGGGAGGATGCGCGCCCACGACTGGAGCTGGGCGTCAGCGATGATGTCGCCGTCGTCGATCTTTGCCTTGAAGGTCCCGCCTGCCGTGCGGCCACCGTTCGAGGACGTGAACTCCGTGCGCGCGATCGCCCCTGCCGCGTTGCGGATGACGACGTTGGCGGTCTCGGTGATCGCGCGGTCGCTGCGCGGGTCCTCGAGGACGGCCGCGGTCGAACCACCGACCGTTCGCGAGGCCGCACCGCCGTACACCTGGCAGTCCTGCGTGTCGCACGTCTTGGCGTAGGAGTAGCGCGCCTCCGATGTCGCGTAGCTGCGCGCTGCCACGGCCTGTGCGCGCAGGGCGTTCATGCCGAGGCCGCCGGCGAGGTCGCCCCAGCCGGCCGGTGACTCCCGCGGGACCACCCCGCGGAGGTAGCTCTCGATGTTCAGGATGTTCACGGTGCGCTTGTTCCCGTTGCCGTCGTTGGCGGCGCGGATGACACCGCGGTAATAGCGGATGCGTCCGTTTCGGTACGTGGAGTCGGCGGGAACGCACACGCCCGGCACGTCGGTGGGGGCAACGGCGGTGGCGACCGACCCGTTCAACGTGGCGAAGTCGACCGGTCCCGGCACGTTGTCGGCGATCTTCGTGTACGCGGCGGGGATCGACGAGACGGCGCACGTGGGTGAAGCAGACCCGTACACGCTGTAGACGTTGCGTCCGGTCGGAACCGCGACGAGTCCCGAGTAATTGCCGCCGCGCCCCACCCAGGTGAGGGTCCCGTTGTCGGAGATGACCGACGTGTTGACGTTGTCCTGTGTCTGGAGCCGGACGGTGATGTTGCCACCCGGCAGCAGCTTGGCGTCCGTGTCGACGATGGCGGAGATGACATGGCCGTTGTCGTAGTAGAACGCGAGAATCTCCTGCCAGGTCTTCGACAGTTTCGTGGCCCACCCGAGTGCGCCGTACTGGCTGAGTCCACGTCCATGGCCGTAGCCGTGACCGCGAACGACGATTGCCGTCGGCGGCAACCCGTCGGCGGACGCGACCCGGGTGCCGGTCGCGGGGTACACGAGAACAGTCGCCACGAACACCGCCACGATCGCGGCGAATCGCCGTGCACGGGAGCGGGGAACCGGTCGCATTGCCCAGACACGCTAGGTGTTCGGGGCCTCCCGGGGGTGTCGTTCGATGACTTCCCGTTCCTGGATGGCGACTCCGCCGAGAACGAGCGCCATGCCGACGAAATCGACACCGGTCGGTGTCTGGCCCAGAAAGAGGAACCCGAACACTGCCGCACTCACGGGAAGCAACGCGAGCATCACGGAGAAGCGGCGCACGGGGATGCGGCGCATCGTCGACTGGTCGATCCCGTACCCGATCGCATTCGACAGCATCCCGACGAGCGCGCAGAGAACGACGATGCGGACGGAGGAGAATGCACCCGCGGCGTCGACGGCACCGATGGGGGCGACGACGACCCCGCCGATCAAGAGCCCGAGGCCGAGACCCGCCACGCCGCGGTCACCGAGTGCGACGCGCGAACCGAGCACGATGTAGCCGGCCCACATGAGCGACGCGACCAGGATGAAGACGAGGCCGAGCGGTTCGTTGCCCAGTTCCACGCCGCCGAGCACGACCACGCCGATCGCCGCGAGGACCAGCGCAAGCGTGTTGCGTGATGTGCGGGTGCGCAGGGCCGCGACGGTGATCGGGCCGATGAACTCGATCGTCACGCCTTTCCCGAGAGGCAGGCGGTCGATGGCGAGGTAGAAGAACGTGTTCATCAACGCGGTCGCGGTGCCGAACAGACCGGCCCACATGACGTCGTGGCGTGTCCAGGGTGCATGCCCGCGGCGCCACGACACCGCGAGAAGGATCAGCGACGCGCTGAGAATGCGGATCCAGGCGACCGTGGCCGGGTTCACCTCGTCGAACAGACCCACCGCGACGACCGCACCGGTGTACTGCGCGGCGGCAGACAGCAGGAACAGGAACTCCGGGGGAGACGACGCGACGAGGCGTTCCCCCCGTGACGGCGCGGTCACGGACGGGCGGTGATCAGTCGAAGAGGTCGGGATCGGTGCGGCAGATCTCCTGCCACAGCGGCTGGAAGTGCATCCAGCCGGTGATCGCGTTCCCGGCGTTCTCGCGGGTGTAGACCGCGGACTCGTGCGGGATGTGCTTGGGCGTGCCCGCGGCCATGGCCGCGAGCTGGGCCTGTGCGCACCGCTCGAAGCAGACGAACCAGAACACGGCCTCGTCGATGGTGGAGCCGACGGTGAAGTGACCGTGGTTCTGGTGGATGGCCGCACGGTTCATGCCGAATGCCTGCGCGAAATCGCGACCTGCCTGCTCCTCGAACACCACCGCACCGCCGTGGTCGGCGATGAGCACGTTGTTCTCGTAGAACGCGCAGGAGTCCTGTGTGAGCGGGTCGAGCGTGATGCCGAGGCTGCTGAATGCCTTTCCGTACACCGAGTGTGCGTGCGCCGCGGCGATGACGTCGGGACGTGCCTCGTGCACGGCCGAGTGAAGGACGTAGGCGGCGCGGTTCACCGAATGCTTGCCGTACACGACGCTGCCGTTGTGGTCGACGAGGATGAGATCGCTGACCGTCATGTGGCGGAACGAGAGACCGAGCGGGTTCACCCAGAAGAGATCGGGGAATTCCGGGTCGCGCACGGTGATGTGGCCTGCGACTCCCTCGCCGAATCCGAACCGTCCGAAGATGCGCAGCGAACCCGCCAGCTTCTCCTTGCGGCGCCGGCGCTCTTCCTCCACGGTGGGCTTCGGCGCCAGTTCCTCCATGTAGAGCGTGGTGACGTCCTTCGGTGTCAACGGGACGCCGTCGATCATGCGGGCCGTGCTGGGTGCATCTGGAGTAATCGTCATGGCGTCACCTTAGGTCACAATGGTCCCCATGGGAATCAGTGAGATTCGGCCCGAGTCAATGGCGCCGCCCGCGGCGCAGTACGCCCACGCGGTGGCGGTGGACGGCGCCCGGCGCCTGGTCTTCACCAGCGGGGTGGTGCCCACGATGCCTGACGGCACCGTGCCGGCCGGTGTGGAGGGACAGGCCAGGGTGGTCTGGGCCAACC
>JBEDDY010000018.1:0-19119 GCA_041176025.1 Actinomycetota bacterium
GGTCAGGGTGCCGTCGCCGTTGTCGGTCCACTTGGCGGCCATCACGTATCGCTTCATGCTGGCGGGGGGTTGGCCGGGCATCGGGTCGGGCCTGCGGCAGAAGCTGGTGAAGTCCTGCTCCCCCATCAGCGCGTCACAAGCCAGGTTCATGAGCGGCACCGAGAGCGGCTGCCACACGTGCCACGCGCGGTCGACAAGCATCGGGTCCGGTGTCGGCGTGTTCAGCACCAGGTACCTGTAGTGGCGCCACGTGGCGGAGAACCGTGCGTCGAAATCATCGGCTGCCCATTCGGCGGAGCGCACAGAGATGTTGGGCTTGCACATGCCGTTCACGCTGCGCGCGAGGTTCTCGAGGTCCGTGTCGGCCGGGATGTCGCAACTGACCACCTGGCCACGACCGTGCACCCCCGCGTCGGTGCGGCCGGCGATCGAGAGTTCCACCTGGTGGCGTGCCACCGTGCTGATCGCGCGCGTGAGCTCACCCTCGACGGTGAACACACCCTCGTTGTGGGCGAATCCCTTGAAGGGCGAACCGACGTAGCTGACAACGAAACGAGCCCGCCGTGTGGCGGGCCCGTTCGGTGGTGCTTGTTCCGGCGTGCTCACCGGCGGTCGACTCAGACCAGTTCGATGCGCGCAACCGGTGCGGCGTCGCCCTGGCGGGTTCCGAGCTTGAGGATGCGGGTGTAACCACCGTTGCGTGCGAGGTAGCGCGGTGCGATCTCGTCGACGAGCTTGGTGGTCATTTCCTTGTCACCGAGAACGGCCTGGATCTGACGGATGCGGTGGATGCGCATGGGCGAGTCACCCTGTGCCTTCTTCGCCTTCGTGATCAGCTTCTCTGCGATGGGGCGCAGTGCCTTTGCCTTTGCCTCGGTGGTGACGATGCCCTCGGCAGCGAACAGCGATGCGGCGAGGTTCGCCATCATCAGACGCTGGTGAGCTGCACTGCCGCCGAAGCGAGGGGCGCGACGTGGTGTTGCCATTTCGAATTACTCCTTGAATCAGTTGCGCGGATCAGGCACGCAGGGTGAGACCGCGCTCGTCGAGCTTCTGGATGATCTCGTCGAGGCTCTTCTGGCCGAAGTTGGTGATGTTGAGAAGGTCGTCGGTGGAACGCAGGAGCAGTTCGCCGATGGTGTTGACCTGTGCACGCTTGAGGCAGTTGCGCGGGCGCTCGCTGAGATCGAGGTCCTCGATCGGCAGGTCGAGGTCCGGCACACCGACCGATGCACCGACGGGCTCGCTGAGCTCGAGGCCCTGCGGTTCGTCGGAGAGAGTGGCGATGAGGTCGACGAGCGAACGCAGCGTTGCCGCGGCCGATGCCAGGGCCTCGCGCGGGGTGATCGAACCGTCGGTCTCGATGTCGAGAACGAGACGGTCGTACGCGGTGGACTGGCCGACGCGGGTGGGCTCGATCTCGAACATCACGCGGCGCACCGGCGAGAAGATCGCGTCGATCGGGATGACACCGATGATGCGGCTGTCGGCGTCACGGTCGGTGGACACGTAACCGCGGCCGTTCTCGATCGTGATGTCGAGTGCGAGGTGACCCGACGAGTTCAGCTGTGCGAGGTGCAGTTCCGGGTTCAGGACCTGGACACCGGTCGGGACCGGCAGGTCACCCGCGAGGACGGCCTTCGGACCCTTGACATCGAGACGGATGACGACGGGCTCCTCGGTCTCGTTCGTGACGACGACGTCCTTCAGGTTCATGATGAACTCGGTGACGTCCTCGGTCATGCCGGGCAACGTGGTGAACTCGTGCTGGGCGTTGTCGAACTTGACGGTGGTGATTGCGGCGCCGGGGATCGACGACAGCAGCGCACGACGCATCGAGTTGCCGATGGTGTGGCCGAAGCCGGGCTCGAGCGGGCCGACAGCGAAACGCTGGCGTGTTGCGTGATCTTCGCCGAGTGCCTCGACAGATGGGCGCTGGATGACAAGCATGATGCTCTCCTTCGGAACTGGGCTGGATTACTTGGAGTAGAGCTCGACGATGAGCTGCTCACGAACGGGGACATCGATGTGCTCGCGCTGCGGGAGCTCGCGCACGGTGACCTGGTTGGACGCACCCTCGAGCCAGCCGACGAGGGCACGGTCGAGAGTGTCGATGTTGTGCTGGATCTGGATCATGTTCTGTGCCTTCGGCGACAGCGAGATGACCTGACCCTTCTTCACGCGGTACGACGGGATGTTCACGCGCTTGCCGTCGACCTGGATCAGGCCGTGGCTGACGAACTGACGTGCCTGCGGGCGGGTGGAGGCCCAGCCTGCGCGGAACACGATGTTGTCGAGGCGCTGCTCGAGGAGGCGCAGCAGGTTCTCACCGGTCGGGCCGGCGAGACGGTTTGCCTCTTCGTAGGTGTTGCGGAACTGACGCTCGAGGACGCCGTAGATGTACTTTGCCTTCTGCTTTTCCTGGAGCTGGGCGAGGTACTCACTGCCGGCGTTGCGGCGGCGCGTGCGGCCGTGCGCACCCGGGGGGAACGGACGACGGTCAAGGGCCTTGGAGCCCTTGGCGTTCTCGAAAATGTTGGTGTTGAGGCGACGCGAGATGCGCACCTTGGGTCCGGTGTAACGGGCCATGATCAGCTCCTACGACGCTTTGCCTGGCGGCAGCCGTTGTGCGGGACGGGGGTGACGTCCTTGATGCCGGTCACTTCGATGCCGACGTTCTGGACGGAACGAAGTGCGGTGTCGCGACCCGAACCCGGGCCCTTCACGTGCACTTCGGCGCGGCGAAGACCGTGCTCCATCGCGGCGCGGGCTGCCTTTTCGGCTGCCTGCTGTGCCGCGAACGGAGTCGACTTGCGCGAACCCTTGAATCCGACACCGCCGGACGAGGCCCACGACAGAACGTTGCCCTCGGTGTCGGTGATGGACACGATCGTGTTGTTGAACGAGCTCTTGATGTGAACGACACCGGTGGTGACGTTCTTGCGCTCGCGCTTGCGCGGACGGCGTCCGCCTGCTTGTGACTTAGCCATGAGTTACTACCTCACTGCCTTCTTCTTGTTGGCAACGGTCTTCTTCGGTCCCTTGCGGGTGCGGGCATTGGTGTGGGTGCGCTGGCCGCGGACGGGCAGGCCCTTGCGGTGACGGACACCCTGGAGGCACCCGATCTCGATCTTGCGCTTGATGTCGTTCTGGACGTCACGGCGCAGGTCACCCTCGACCGTGATGTTCGCGTCGACCCACGCGCGGATCTTGTTGATCTCGTCCTCGGTGAGGTCGCGCACGCGCGTGCTCTCGTTGAGGCCGGTGTCCCTGCAGATGCGCTGCGCGGTGCTGTTGCCGATACCGAAGATGTAGGTGAGCGAAATCACCAGGCGCTTCTCGCGCGGGATGTCGACGCCGGAAATACGTGCCATGTTCTCTTAGTCCTTGGTTTCCTGGTCAGCCCTGGCGCTGCTTGTGCCGGGGGTTCTCGCAAATGACCATCACGCGCCCGTGGCGACGGATGACCTTGCACTTCTCACAAATTTTCTTGACGCTCGGGCGTACTTTCATTGCGATCTCACTTGAAGCGGTATGTGATACGACCGCGGGTGAGGTCGTACGGAGTGAGTTCCACCTGGACTTTGTCGCCGGGAAGAATACGGATGTAGTGCATGCGCATCTTTCCTGAGATGTGCGCGAGCACTTTGTGACCGTTCTCGAGTTCGACGCGGAACATCGCGTTCGGCAGCGACTCGAGAATCGTGCCTTCCAGCACGATCGCATCTTCCTTTGGCTTGGCCAGGGGGGCCTCCTCGTTGTATCGGACAGGGTTGTCCCATAGCAGACCTGCGACAGGGACAAGTGGCAATGCTACCGCCCCAGAAGGGCCATCCCAAGGGGCGTCAGCGGCGCTTTTCGATGGCTCCGACCAGGCGCTGGAACACCTCGTCGGGGGTCCCCACACCATCCACCTGGGTCAGGCGGCCCGACTGGCCGTAGTACTCGATCAAGGGCTGGGTCTGGGTCTCGTACAGGTCGAGGCGACGGTTGATCGCCTCGGGGGTGTCGTCGTCGCGCTGGACCACGTCCCCACCGCATGTGTCGCACAGCCACGGGGCGGGGTCCCGGCCGGTGGACTGGAAGTTGGTCCCGCAGTCACGGCAGACCCGGCGCAGGGACAGACGGTCAAGAACGAGGTCCCGGGGAACATCCAGGTCGATGGCGACGTGCAGGGGCCGCTTCGAGGTGATGTCGTCGAGGGACCGGGCCTGGGCGGCGGTGCGCGGGAAGCCGTCGAGGATGTACCCGCGGGTGACGGCATCGTCCTGCTTGAGCCGCTCGTCGATGATGCCGATCATGATTTCGTCGCTGACGAGTCCGCCCGCGTCGATGATCTCCTTGGCCATGCGGCCGAGTTCCGTCCCCTCCCTCACGGCGGCGCGCAGCATGTCGCCCGTGGAGATGTGGGGAACCACGAAGTGGCGTGACAGTCGGGTGCACTGGGTCCCCTTGCCGGAACCCTGGCGACCCAGCAGTACGACGCGAGCACCCGGAATCATCGTTGTCTCTTCTAGCCCAACCGAAGGCGGAGTGCCTACTTGAGGAAACCGTCGTAGTTGCGCAGCATGAGCTGGCTGTCGATCTGGCGCATCAACTCGAGGGCAACACCGACGGCGATGAGAACGGTGGTGCCGGCGAACGGGAACGACTGCACGTCGCCCACCCACAGGATGATGTACGGCAGGATGGCGATGGAGGCCACGAAGAGCGCCCCGGGCAGGGTGATGCGGTTCACTGCCTTTGCCAGATAGCGCTCCGTCTGGGGTCCGGGGCGGATGCCCGGGATGAAGCCACCCTGCTTGCGCAGTTGGTCGGCCTGACGGATCGGGTCGAACGCGATGGAGTTGTAGAAGTACGCGAACATCACGATCATGATGAAGAACGACGTGATGTACACCATGTTCTGGCTGTTCACCAGGTAGTCGTTCACGAATCCCGCGATGGAACCTCGCCAGCCTTCGGCACTGCCGAGGATGTTCGAGAGGAGCACCGGCAACAGGAGCACCGACGACGCGAAGATGATCGGCACGACGCCGGCCTGGTTGACCTTCAGCGGGATGTAGGTGCTCTGGCCCTGGGTCATGCGGCGGCCCACCACGCGCTTCGCGAACTGCACGGGGATGCGGCGCTGGCCGAGCTCCACCCGGACGACCGCGATGAGGACACCGATCGACACGGCCACGAGGATCGCGAACACCACGAACTTCTTGCTCTGGAGGATCGAGTAGTAGTTGTAGGGCAGGCCCGACACCACCGACGCGAAGATCATGACGGACATGCCGTTCGAGACGCCCCGCTGGCTGATGAGCTCACCGATCCACATGAGGAACGCGGTGCCGGCAACGAGCGTGGGGATGACGAGCAGTGCCCGCGGCATGAACGGGTCGAGCAGGACGACATCGGGTGCCTGGGCGGCCGCTCCGAAGAAGGCGGAGCCGTTGCCCTGGCCGAAGATGAACGTGAGTCCCGCACCCTGCAGCAACGCGATCGCGATGGCGACGTAGCGCGTGACCTGCGTGATCTTGCGCTGGCCGACCGCGCCCATCTCCTGCCACTCCTGCAGCTTCGGGATGACGACGTTCAGCACCTGCATGATGATGCTCGAGGTGATGTACGGCATGATGCCGAGCGCGAAGATGGAGAACGACCCGAACGCACCACCCGAGAAGAGATTGAGGAACCCGAGCGCACCCTGTGACTTTGCGGCTTCCTTCAGCTGGGCAACGGCACCGGCATCGACACCGGGCACCCGCAGGGCCGTACCGAACCGGTAGACCGCGATCATCGCAAGGGTGAAGAACACCTTCTTGCGCAGATCCTCCACCTTGAAGATGTTCTTCAGGTTCGAGAACACAGGTTTCTCCTTGTTACGAGATCTCGATGGCGTGCCGCGATGCGGCGACGGACATCAGCGGTTGGTGAACTGGTTGCCCTTGGCAGCCGGGCGGATCTTGTGCGGCAGCGGCAGCAGGGTGACCGAGCCACCCGCGGCGACGATTGCCTGCTCGGCCGACTTCGACACGGCGTGAGCCGACACCTTGACGGCCTTCGTGATCTTGCCGCGGCCGAGAACCTTGACGAGCGTGCCCTTGTGGGCGACGCCCTTCTTCACGAGGATCTCCGGGGTGACCTCGGCTTCGCCGAGCTCCTCGAGAGAGTCGAGGTTGACCGCGTAGTACTCCACGCGGAACGGGTTGTTGAAGCCCTTCAACTTCGGCACGCGCTGCTTCAGCGGCATCTGGCCACCTTCGAAACCACGGTTGACCTTGCCGCGACCGCGGGAGTGCTGGCCCTTGGTGCCGGCGCCGGCGGTCTTGCCGCCGCGTCCACCGATACCGCGACCGACACGCTTCTTGCGCTTGGTGGACCCTGGTGCTGGTGCGAGTTCGTCGATACGCATGGTCAGTTGTTCTCCTGGACGTCGAGAAGATGGGGAACGCGCGCGATCATGCCGCGGATCTCCGGGCGGTCGGGCAACGTGTTGGTGTCACCGATCTTGGAGAGACCGAGCGCACGCAGCGTGCCCTGGGCCTTCGGCTTCGCGCCGATCTTCGATCGCTTGAGCGTGACGGTGATTGTCTTGTCAGCCATTGTCAGTGTGCCTCACCTGCGGCGGCCGCCTTCTGGCGGTCGGTGTATGCCTTGAGCATGCCCTTCGGCACGAACGAGTCGGCGGAGATGCCGCGACGCTTGGCGACCACGTCGGGGCGCTGCAGTTCCTGCAGGCCCTTGATGGTGGCGCGGGCCACGTTGATGGCATTCGCCGAGCCGAGCGACTTCGCGAGCACGTCATGGATGCCGGCTTCCTCGAGGATGATGCGCGCTGCACCACCGGCGATGACTCCGGTACCGGGTGCAGCGGGCTTCAGCAGCACGCGGCCTGCGCCGGAGATGCCGAGGATCGGGTGCGTGATGGTGCTGCCGGCGAGGGCAACGTCGAACAGGTTGCGCTTCGCTTCCTCGGTGCCCTTCTGGATGGCCAGCGGGACTTCCTTGGCCTTTCCGTAGCCGAGACCGACGCGGCCGTTGCCGTCACCGACGACCACGAGCGCGGTGAAGGAGAAACGACGTCCGCCCTTCACGACCTTCGCCACGCGGTTGATGTGGATGACGCGCGACTCGCGCAGTGCACCCGGCTCGGTGGGTGCGGGGTTGAACGTGTTGCTCATCAGAACTCCAGTCCTGCTTCACGGGCAGCTTCTGCTGCGGCTGCGACACGACCGTGGTAGGCGTAACCGCCACGGTCGAAGACGACGACTGACACTCCGGCTGCCTTGGCGCGCTCGGCGACGAGCTGGCCCACCTTCTGTGCGGCGGCAACGGTGGAACCGTTCGCGCCGCGCAGGTCTGCTTCCACCGACGATGCGGACGCAATGGTGTGCCCGAGGTCGTCGTTGATCAGCTGGAGGCTGAAGTGCTTGTTGGTGCGGTGCACGGCGAGACGCGGACGCTCCGCGGTGCCGTGGATCTTCTTGCGGACGCGACGGTGACGACGCAGACGCGACTCGCGGCGGATTCTTGCGATGTTTGCCATGTGCTTACCCGATCACTTCTTTCCGGTCTTGCCGGCCTTGCGGAGGATGCGCTCGCCTGCGTAGCGCACGCCCTTGCCCTTGTACGGCTCGGGCTTGCGGATGGAACGGATGTTGGCCGCGACCTGGCCGACCAGTTCCTTGTCGATGCCCTTCACGATGACGCGGGTCTGCGCGGGGATCTCGAACGAGATGCCGGCAGGTGCCTCGACGATGACGGGGTGCGAGAAACCGAGGGCGAGACGCAGGTTCTGGCCCTGTGCCTCGGCGCGGTAACCGACGCCGACGATCTCGAGTTCCTTCGCGAAGCCGTCGGTGACACCGACGACCATGTTGCTGACCAGCGTTCGCGTGAGGCCGTGCAGCGCACGGTTGGTGCGCTCGTCGTTCGGGCGCTCGACGAGAAGGGTGTTCTCTTCCTTGCGGACGACGATCTCACCGGGGATCTCGCGGGAGAGGTTGCCCTTCGGGCCCTTCACGGAGACGGTGCGACCGGCGATGGACACTTCGACACCGTTCGGGACGGTGATGGGAGCCTTGCCAATACGTGACATTTCGATTCCTACTTTCGGCCGATCACCAGACGAAGCACAGGACTTCGCCGCCGACCTTGCGCTTGCGCGCCTCGCGGTCGGTCATGAGACCTTGGCTGGTGGACAGGACGGCGACGCCGAGGCCACCGAGAACGCGCGGCACCGCAGCGGAGTTGCGGTACACGCGGAGACCCGGGGTCGACACGCGGGTGAGACCGCTGATCGTGCGGTGACGATCATCGGAATACTTCATGTTGATGGAGAGCACGTTGCCCGGACCCGAGGTGTTGGCGGCCACTGCGTAGTCAGCGATGTAGCCCTCCTTCTTCAGGATCTCGGCGAGCGCGACCTTCTGCTTGGACGACGGCATGACGACGACTTCCTTCAACGCGGTGTTCGCGTTGCGGATGCGGGTCAGCATGTCGGCGATGGGATCAGTCATCATGATGGGTACCTCACCAGCTCGCCTTCGTCACGCCCGGGATCTCGCCGGCGTGCGCCATCTCGCGGAGGCACACACGGCAGAGGCCGAACTTGCGGAACACCGAACGCGCACGGCCGCACTTGCGGCAGCGCGTGTACGCGCGCACCTTGTACTTCGGTGTGGCGTTCGCCTTGTTGATAAGAGACTTCTTGGCCATTGTTCTTCCTGCCTACTTCTTCTTGCCGCCGCGAACGGGGCCACGACCCTTGGGCTTCTTGCGCGCGGGGGCACCGCCCTCGTTGCCGCGCTTGAAGGGGAAACCGAATGCATCGAGGAGGGCACGGCCCTGCTCGTCCGTCGCGGCCGTCGTGAC
The DNA here is from genome assembly GCA_041176025.1 of Actinomycetota bacterium. Taxonomy (GTDB): domain Bacteria; phylum Actinomycetota; class Acidimicrobiia; order Acidimicrobiales; family Ilumatobacteraceae; genus UBA2093. Next base: position 8,866 of record JBEDDY010000018.1, read on the forward strand.
AAGGGTGATGTCCATGCCGCGCGGTGCGTCGATCTTGTCGTAGTCGATTTCCGGGAACACCGTCTGCTCCGAGAGACCGAACGTGTAGTTGCCACGTCCGTCCCACGAGTGCGCCGGCAGACCACGGAAGTCGCGGATACGGGGGATGGCGACCGACAGCAGACGGTCGAAGAACTCCCACATGCGGTCGCCGCGGAGAGTCACCTTGCAACCGATTGCCTGGTTCTCGCGCAGCTTGAAGTTCGCGATGGAGTCGCGCGACTTCGTGACGATGGGCTTCTGACCGGCGATCAGCGTGAGGTCTGCGACTGCACCCTCCAGCAGCGACGGCTGCTGGGTGGCCTTGCCGACACCCATGTTGATGACGATCTTCTCGAGCTTGGGGACCTGCATCACGTTCGACAGACCGAGCTGTGCGAGCAGGGCCTGCTTCACCTCGGCGTCGTAACGCTGCTTCAGGCGCGGAGTGGTGGCGGTTGCCATCAGACTTCGTCTCCTGTCTTCTTGGCGACGCGCACCTTGGTGCCGTCGGCCTTGACCTTGTAACCGACGCGGGTCGGCTTGCCCTTCGCGACGAGCATCACGTTCGACGCGTCGAGGGGCATGTCCTTTTCGATGATGTCGGCCTTCTGGTTCGCCTGGGTCGCCTTCATGTGGCGCTTGGCGATGTTGATGCCGGCAACGATGACCTTGTTTTCCTTCGGGAGAACAGCGGTGATCTCACCCTGCTTGCCCTTGTCCTTGCCGCTGATGACCTGGACGGTGTCGCCCTTCTTGAACTTCATGGCTTAGAGCACCTCCGGTGCGAGCGAGACGATTCGCATGAACTTCTTGTCACGCAGCTCACGGCCGACGGGTCCGAAGATTCGGGTGCCGCGGGGCGTGAGGTCTTCCTTGATGAGAACGGCTGCGTTCTCGTCGAAGCGGATGTAGGAACCGTCGGCACGACGCTTTTCCTTCTTCACGCGGACGACGACGCAACGCACAACTTCACCCTTCTTGACGGCAGCGCCCGGGATTGCGTCCTTGACGGTGCCGATGAACACGTCACCGATGGATGCGTAACGACGACGCGTGCCGCCGAGCACCTTGATGACGAGAACTTCCTTCGCGCCGCTGTTGTCGGCAACGCGGAGACGGGATTCCTGCTGGATCACTTTGCACGCTCCAGGACATCGGTGATGCGCCAGCGCTTGAGCTTGGACATCGGGCGGATCTCCATGACGCGCACGCGGTCGCCGACCTGGACGTCGTTCGCCTCGTCGTGTGCATAGAGCTTCTTGGTGCGGAGCACGAACTTGTCGTACTTCTTGTGCTTCACGCGCTCGACGACTGCGATCACGGCGGTCTTGTTCATCTTGTTGGAGACGACGAGACCCTCGCGGACCTTGCGTGCTGCGCGTGCTTCGTTGTTTGCTTCGGTCATGTGACTGCTCACTTCGAGACGGCCTCAGCCGCTGCGATTTCCTTCGCACGGATGAGGGTGTTGATGCGGGCGATCTGGCGACGGACCTTCTTCAGCTCGGCATGGGAGTCGAGCTGGCCGGTTGCGTTGCGGAATCGCAGGTTGAGTGCCTCTTGCTTCGTTGCACGGAGCTCGGCCACGAGGCCGGCAATGTCCATGTCACGGAGGTCATTGATTGAACGTGCCATCTGTGGTCCTTCGATCAGATCGGTTCGTCGCGCGAGATGACGCGCGCCTTGATGGGCAGCTTCTGGATGGCGCGCTCGAGAGCGGCCTTCGCGATGTCGGGTGTGGGGTACGACAACTCGAACATCACGCGGCCCGGCTTCACGACGGCAACCCAGAACTCGGGGTTGCCCTTGCCCGAACCCATGCGGGTCTCGGCGGGCTTCTTCGTGACCGGCTTGTCGGGGAACACGTTGATCCACACCTTGCCGCCACGCTTGATGTGACGGGTCATGGCGATACGTGCCGCCTCGATCTGGCGGGCGGTGATCCAGCCCGGCTCGAGGGCCTGGATGCCGTACTCACCGAATGCCAGGTCGCTTCCGCCCTTGGTCATCCCGTTCATACGACCGCGCTGGTGCTTGCGGTGCTTTACCTTGCGGGGCATCAACATGGTCAGTCCTCTCCTCGCAGCTTCGGCGTCTCGTGCGAGTCGTGCATGCGACGCTCGATTGCCTCTTCTTCTTCCAGCAGGCGCTCGAACTCGGGATCTGCTTCCTTCACGAGCGGTGCGATGACTTCCTCGGGCTCGACGGCCGGCGCGGCCTTCGGGCCGGCCGACGACACGACCTTGCGGCCTGCCGGCGCGGCTGCTGCCTCGACGACTGCCTGGCCGGAGGTCTCGCCTGCTGCCATGGCGGCCTCGCGCGACACCTTGTCCTGGCCCTGGGTCTTGTACGGGACGATGTCGCCCTTGTACAGCCACACCTTGACACCGACGCGACCACTGCTGGTGCGGGCCTCGCGGAAGCCGTAGTCGATGTCTGCGCGCAGCGTGTGCAACGGCACGCGGCCCTCGCGGTACCACTCGGTGCGGCTCATTTCTGCGCCACCGAGACGACCGGAGCACTGGACGCGGATGCCGAGTGCGCCGAACTTCTGCGCGTTCTGCACGGCGCGCTTCATGGCGCGGCGGAACGCAATGCGGTTGACCAACTGGTCGGCGACGCCCTGCGCGATGAGCGCGGCGTCGAGTTCGGCCTGCTTGATCTCGACGATGTTCAGCTGCAGACGGTTGTTGCCCGTGATGCGGGCGAGACCGGCGCGCAGCTCGTCTGCCTTCGCGCCCTTGCGGCCGATGACGATGCCCGGACGTGCGGTGTGCACGTCGATGCGGAGCTTGTCACGGGTGCGCTCGACCTCGACGCGGCTGACGGCTGCGTCCTCGAGGGTGGTCATGAGGTACTCGCGGATCTTCCAGTCCTCGGTGAGGTAGTCCTTGTACTCGCGCTCGCTGAACCAGCGGCTCTTCCAGTCGGTGGTGACACCCAGACGGAAGCCGTACGGATTGATCTTCTGACCCATTAGCTCTCGCTCTCTTCGGTCGCTGCTGCTTCTGCGGCTTCGACGTTCTCTGCAGCAGGTTCTTCGTTCTTCGGTGCCTCGGCTGCCGGCTCGGCCTTGCGGCTGGCGGCCACTCGTGCACGGCGGTTCGGCGCTGCCGCACCCTTGGCCATGGACTTCGCGTCGCGAACGGCCATCTGCTGCTCGCTCATGACGTCGACGACGATGGTGATGTGGCAGGTGCGCTTGTTGATCTTGCCGGCGCGACCGCGTGCGCGGGGCGAGAAACGCTTGAGGGTCGGGCCCTCGTCCGCGTAGCACGCCTTCACGAACAGGTCGTCCGCGTCGAGTTCGTCGTTGTTCACGGCGTTGGCGACGACGGACGCGAGCAGCTTGCGGATGACGCGTGCCGCCTCGCGGTCGGTGAACTGGAGGATCTCGTCGGCACGACGGACGTCCTTGTCACGGATGAGGTTGAGGACGACGCGTGCCTTCGATGCGGACATGCGGATGTACTTCGCGGACGCGCGGGTGCCACCCTTGGTGCCCCACTTGTCGCGGTTCTTTTCGTTGAGCTTCGGACCAGGCATGACTTACTTCTTCGCGTTCTTTTCCTGGCCGGCGTGGAACTTGAAGGTGCGAGACGGTGAGAACTCGCCCAACTTGTGACCGACCATGGACTCGGTGACGTAGACCGGCACGTGCTTGCGACCGTCGTGGACCGCGATCGTGTGACCGACCATGTCCGGGACGATGGTCGAGCGACGCGACCAGGTCTTGATGACCTTGCGGTCGCCGCTTGCGTTTGCAGCGTCGACCTTCTTGAGCAGGTGTTCGTCGACGAACGGACCCTTCTTGAGGCTGCGCGACATGGATTACCTCCGACCCTTGCCGGTACGACGCCGGCGAACGATGAGTGCCTGTGACGGCTTCTTCTTTGAACGTGTACGGCCTTCCGGCTTGCCCCACGGGGAGACGGCAGGGCGTCCACCGGACGTCTTGCCCTCGCCACCGCCGAGCGGGTGGTCGACCGGGTTCATGGCGACACCGCGAGTCTGCGGACGCACGCCCTTCCAACGGTTGCGACCGGCCTTGCCGATCTTGATGAGCTCGTGCTCCGAGTTGCCGACCTCACCGACGGTGGCGCGGCAGTCGAGCGGCACGCGGCGCATTTCGGTGGAGGGAAGACGCAGGGTGGCGTAGTCGCCGTCCTTTGCGACCAGCTGGACGGCCATGCCGGCCGAACGGCCGATCTTGCCGCCCTGGCCGGGACGCAGCTCGACGTTGTGCACGACGGTGCCGACGGGCATGTAGCGCAGCTGGAGGGCGTTGCCCGGCTTGATGTCGGCGCCATGGCCGCTCATGACGCGCATGCCGGCCTCGAGACCCTTCGGCGCGAGGATGTAGGACTTGGTGCCGTCGACATAGTGCAGGAGCGCGATGCGGCAGGTGCGGTTCGGGTCGTACTCGATCCCGACGACCTTCGCCTCGACGCCGTCCTTCGTGCGCTTGAAGTCGATGATGCGGTACTGGTTCTTGTTGCCGCCGCCCTTGTGTCGGGCAGTCTTGCGACCGTACGAGTTGCGACCACCGGTGTTCGTCTTCTTCGCGAGAAGGGTCTTCTCCGGCGTCGACTTCGAGATGTCGCTGAAGTCCGAGACCGTCTGGAAACGACGGCCGGCACTTGTTGGCTTGCGCTTGCGAATGGCCATGATGAATCTCAGCTTTCGAACAGCGGGATCTTGCTGCCCGCTGCGAGGGTGACGATGGCGCGCTTCGTGTCGGGACGCTTGCCAAGACGGTTGGTGTTGCGGGTGCGGGTGATCTTGCCCTTGCGGTTCAAGGTGTTCACCTTCAGCACCTTCACGCCCCAGATGGCCTCGATGGCATCGTGGATCTCGGGCTTGGTTGCATCGACGGCCACCTGGAAGGTGTACACATCGGTCTCGATCAGTCCGTAGCTCTTCTCGGAGACGACGGGCTGGATGATGATGTCGCGGGGATCCTTCATCACTCGGCACCCTTCTGTGCGGGGAGGCTGTCCTTGCTGAAGACGATCCAGTCGTTGCAGAGAACGTCGTACGCATTGAGCTCACCGGTGAGGATGAGCTGAACCTCGGGGATGTTGCGGAAGCTCTTGATCGCCGTCTCGTCGTTGCCGTTGACGACGACGAGCATCTTGCCGGCGAGGCCGAGAGCTGCGAGTGCCTTCGATGCGTCCTTCGTGCTCGGGGCCGAGAAGCCCCAGGAGTCGACGATGACCACACGACCCTCGTTCTTGCGGTCGCTGAGCGCGGACGCGAGAGCGAGACGCACCATCTTCTTCGGCACGCGCTGGGTGTACTTGCGCGGCTTCGGGCCGTGGGCGATGCCACCACCGGTGTAGTGCGGTGCGACGATCGAACCCTGACGGGCACCGCCGGTGCCCTTCTGACGGAACGGCTTCTTGCCGCCGCCGGAGACTTCTCCGCGGGTCTTGGTGCTCTGGGTGCCGGAGCGACGGTGTGCAAGCTGGGCGGTGACGACCTGGTGCATGACCGGCACGTTCGGCTGGATGCCGAACAGTTCGTCGGCGACGTCGATCGAGCCTGCGCTCTTGCCGCTTGCGTTCTTGAGGTCTACTGATGCCATGGGGATCACTTCGCCTTCACTGCGTTGCGCACGATGACAACGCCGCCGTTCGGGCCCGGAACCGAGCCCTTGATGAGAAGAAGACCGCGCTCAGGATCAGCAGAGACAACCTCGAGGTTCAACGTGGTGACCTGCTCGTTGCCCATGTGACCCGCCATGCGCAGACCCTTGAACACGCGACCGGGGAATGAGCACGAACCAATCGAGCCCGGTGCACGGTGGTGCTTGTGGTTGCCGTGGCTTGCGCCCTGGCCGTTGAAGTTGTGACGCTTCATGCCACCGGCGAAACCCTTGCCGCGGCTGACCGCCGTGACATCGACCTTCTCGCCTGCGGCGAGGAGGTCGGCGAGGATCTCCTGGCCGACCTCGAAACCATCGACAGAGTCGAGGCGGAGCTCGACGACGCGACGACCCGGCTCCACGTTCGCCTTTGCGAAGTGACCGGCCTCGGCCTTCGTGAGCTTGGTTGCGCTCTTGTTTCCGTATGTGACCTGCAGTGCGTTGTAGCCGTCACGGTCGTTGGTCTTCACCTGGACGACGCGTGCCGGTTCGACGCGCAGCACGGTGACCGGGATGACGCGCTGGTCGTCTCCCCACACCTGTGTCATGCCGACCTTTTCGCCGACGATCGCTTTTTGTGCCATTGCGTTTCTCGTTTTGCTGTTTCACGCAAATGCTCCGTGGGCATTTCTGCCAACGGAGCACTTGATCTGGGTTGTGCCGCGTGGTTTCGGACAAGCCGACCTTCACGGACGTCGATTGTGATTTTTCGACGATCGATCTTGCTTTCCGGACCTGGGTCCGAATCGCACGGAATGAAAACGCTATCGGCGCAAAGTTCCTGCCACTACCCCGAAAATCAAGGGATTCGGGGCTCCCGGCCCCATGAGGTCAGACGGGGAAACGGGCCCTCAGCCAGTCGATGACCGCGTCCATGGCGGGCCTGCGGTGACCCTCCAGATAGTGGGGCGCGCCCTTCATTTCGACGTACGTCTTGTCCGCGGCACCCGAGTTCTCCACGATTTCCATGGCCTGGCGGACCCGGATCTCGGTGTCGGCCGTGGGGTGGACAAGGATCGTGGGCACGGTGACCCGCGGCATGGTGTCGGCCAGTTTGGCGTGGCTGGACAGCCCCGACCAGGTGGACAGCCAGCCCCGGGCAGTCATGGTGCGGGCCAGACCGGCCCGGCCGTAATTGGCCTCAAAAGGGTCCGGAAAGGCGAAAAGTGACCCCATCGGGCGGTCATCCGGGTCAATCGAGAGGTCCAGATAGGCCGGATCTGCCAATGTTCGGTAGATCGTCAGGTACCGAGTGAAGACCCGCCGGGCCCTCAATTCCCGCCATTCAGCTGGGTTTGTGCTTTTGTGAACATCGTTCAGGGTCTCCCCCGCCGCCTCGGCATCAGCGATCGACTGCTTGGCCACGGCATCGAGCCTGGCCACACGGGCCACCTGGGCCTCCCGGTAGCCGGCCAGCCACTGGGGGTCGTACCGGCAGGGTTCGGGCCAGGGCCGCCAACCATTGTCCGGGTTGTACATGTCGAGCTCGGGCACCCGGGAGAACGGGTCTGACTCGTCGGCCACGGACGGGTCGATGACCTGGAGCATGAAGACGCCCTCACCCGGGTGGGCGGCCATCCCGATCCAGCCGTCACCGATGCCGAGTTCGGCGTTTGCCATGGCCATCAGCGAACCGCCACCGGAGTTGCCGAGCAGCACGACGGACTCCGCACCGCGCGAGACCATGAAGTCGTGCGCAGCCTTCACGTCGGTGATGCAGTTCTCGTGCAGGCAGTCGATGTCGTTGTTCATGTAACGCGTGCCGAAACCGAGCACCGCGTACCCGGCCTCTGCCAGCAACGGGCACGCGTAGTGAACCGTGAAGTCACCGCGGGGGTGACTGAGGATCACAGCGGTCTTCCACTTGCCGTTCGGTGGTGTCCACAGGATGCCGCGGACCAACGCACCGTCGGGCGTGACGATGCGTACGTCCTCGCGCGGGATCTCGACGCTCGGTGCGTCCTCGGCGAGAGGCCAGTAACCGAGACCGAACGGACGCGTGCCACCGAGATGAGTGTCGATCATGACTGTGTTGCTTCCTCGGCGAGCTTCTTCGCACCGGGATAGTCGGCCTTGCCGTTCGGTGCACGCGGAACCTCGTGGACGAACACGACGCGCTTCGGCGACTTGTAGCCGGAAAGCTGCGACTTCACCGACGTGATGACATCTGATTCGGTCACTGTCGCACCGGGTTGTGTCGAAGCGACGGCAACGACGATCTGCCCGAACTTCTCGTCGGGCAAGCCGACGACGAGACAGTCGACGACACCGTCGGTGCGCTTCACCGCTTCCTCCACCTCCTCGGGGAAGACCTTCTCGCCTGCAGTGTTGATCACCTGGCTGCCGCGGCCGAGAAGGACCATGTTCCCGGCCTCGTCGAACGTCGCGAGGTCGCCAGGGAACGCGTAGCGGATTCCGTCGATCACGCGGAACGTGCGTGCGGACTTCTCGGGGTCCTTGAAGTAGGCAAACGGGGTGAGCCCACCGTTCGCCACCTTGCCCGTGCGGCCGTCCCCCGGCCTCACCTCGACGTCGTCGTCATCGAAGATCCTGGTGGTGGGGTTCATGGCGAATTTGGCCGTTTCCACGACACTTTCGCGCGTCGTCACGCTGACACCCATGCCGCCCTCGGTGCTGCCCATCGAATCAACCAGCATGATCTGGGGGATGTGGTCGATCAGCCGCATCTTGACTTCCTGGGTCCACATCACACCGGACGAAGCCATGCGCTGCATCGACGACGTGTCATATGGACGCCCCTTGCGCACCGCCGCATCCATTGCGTCGGCAATCGGCCGCGCGAACGCGTCACCGACGATGATCGCGTTGTTCACACGGTCTCGCTCGACCATGGTCAGCAGTTCGTCGGCATCGAACCTGCGGTTCGAGAGCAGTGCGACCGTACCGCCGGCGGAGTGGGGCATCATCGCGCCGATCCACATGCCCGTGCCGTGCATCAACGGGCAGCACGGCGCGGCGACGTAGGTTCCCGTCGTGCGGCGCTGCTCCACGATCCGGGCGACTGCGTCCTCGAGCTCGGTGGGGATGGGCATCTTCTGTGCGTTGAACCCGTTCCCCACGAACGTGGCCGTCATCTCCCCCAACTTGTACATCACACCCTTCGGCATGCCCGTGGTGCCGCCCGTGTAGAGCATGTAGACATCGTCGGGGCTGCGCTCGATGCGTGGTGCCGGTGGGTGCGACGCGATCACGTCCTCGTACCTCACGTGACCCTCGACATGGGCCGTCGCGGGTCCGTCATCGACCTCGACCAGCATCGTGAGGAGCGGCAGGTTGCCCGCGATCTCCGCGACACGGTCGGCGAGCGACGCGTGGTACACCAGCGCCCTGCAATCGGCGTTGTCGAGCAGGTACTGCATCTCCGAACCGAGGTACCGGAAGTTCACGTTGATGGGAACGACGCGTTGCTTGAATGCGCCGTAGTGGGCCTCGAGGTACTCGTTGCTGTTGTACAGGTACAGACCGACCTTGTCGTCGGGCCCGAGACCAGCGGCCGAGAGAGCGGCCGCGAACCGTGCGGCACGGTCGTCGAACTCGCGCCACGAGAAGTGCCTGTCGCCGAAGATGACCGCAGGAACGTCGGGAATCGCGTCAGCGATTGCCTCCCAGACGGTCGCGAAAGTGGTGTCTGCAATTGCCCCCATGCGCAGATACTGCCACCGAACCCACCGGTTCGGTTCACCCGACGGCGCAACCTACGATCGTCCCATGTCCGTGTTGTCGAAGAACGATGTCGACTCGTACCGGCGCGACGGTTTCGTGGTGCTGCGCGGTGTGGTGCCTGCTGCGACCCTGGGCGCAATCGAGGCCGGTGTGGGGGCGAATCTCGCGTCCCCGAGTGAATGGTCGAACGACTACACGACGGGTGATTCCGGCGGCCGCTTCTTCGACGACTACGTGAGCTGGAAGCGCATCCCGCAGTTCGCAGAGACTGCCCTGAACGGCGTCCTCCCGCAGATTGCCGGTGAGTTGATGGGGACGCGGACCCCGAGGTTCTTCCACGAGCACGTGCTGGTGAAGGAACCCGGCACCGCTACCCCCACCCCGTGGCACCACGACGATCCGTACTACGGCGTGGAAGGCATGCAGAACGTGAGCCTGTGGGTCCCGCTCGATCCCGTCCCGGCCACGGTCGCACTCCGCTGCATCGCGGGCAGCCACCTGGTGCCGAGACGGTTCATCCCCAACAGGTTCGTCGATGACTCCCCCTACGTCGCCGGGGCAGCCGGCTTCGAGTTGTTCCCCTCGGCGGGGGAACTCGAGTCTCTCGGTGAATCAGTCGTGTGCCCGGCACAACCGGGAGACGTGGTCGCGTTCCACTTCCGCACGTTGCACTCGGCACCGGGAACGACCGACCATCCGTTGCGTCGCCGTGTGGTGAGCTACCGGTACGTGGGGGACGACGTGCGGTGGATCACCCGACCGTGGAAGACGTCACCGCCGTTCGAACCGAACGGCCTGCGTGACGGTGACGTGCTGGACGACACGCGTTTCCCGCGCATCGACACACCCGCCTGACGGTCACTCGCTCGGGCGTGCCACCAGTGTCGCGGTGAGCGTGAGACGTT
>JBEDDY010000019.1:0-9435 GCA_041176025.1 Actinomycetota bacterium
TTGGGGTCGATGCGGGTGCCGGTGCGCTCGTACAGCCCACCCTCTTTGGGTGTGCGGCGTGTGGGCGCAGGCTTCTTGCGGGCGGCCATGCCGCCACAGTAGTACGGATTACGCCAGTGGATTACGCCATCGAGGGCAGAAAACCCTGCTGAATGGCGCAGAAATACTGATGTGGTGGAGCTGGGGGGAATCGAACCCCCGTCCATCAGGCATTGCGCGCCCGCGATACGACCATCCCCGCTTCGGTGCTGACGCAACACCGCCGGCGGGTCGACTGCTCAGTTGCCTGAGCCGCGTGCCGTCTTTCCGGCATGGCATCGGTCTTTCCCGACGTCAGCTGTCTTTCCCGCCGTCATCCTCCGCTTCTGTTGCCGGGCTGCGAAGAACTGGCCCCGTGCGCCATTGCTGGTCACGATGTCTCTCAACGGGGATTAGGCCGCGAGAGCGAACTGCTGGTTGGCAATTCTTGTTGTTGCCCCGTTTTGAGAGTCTGAGCAACTCTGGTCGCACGTACGAACAACGAAACTGGTGTCGAAACCTGTCAGCCCCGTGATCGGTTGTGTGGAGGTCAGTGTACGGCAGGGGTGTCGGGAGTGATTCTCGATTGCAGCCGGCAGGGACATTCCCCGCGATGCTCGGGTGGTCCTCAGACCATGCCCTTGCGGGCGCGGCCGAGGGCACGCTGGATCTCGCGCTGACTGTCGCGCTCGGCGATCGCCTGGCGCTTGTCCTCGTGCTTCTTGCCCTTCGCGAGTGCGAGTTCCACCTTCACGCGGCCGTCGACCAGGCGGAACGAGAGCGGAACCAGGCTGAGTCTTTCCTTCGCCACGCGCTCGCCCAGCCGGCTGATTTCGTCGCGGTGCAACAGCAGCTTGCGGGCCCGGTCGGGGTCGTGGGCACCGACGCCCACCGCGAACTGGTACGGGGCGATGTGCACGCCGTCCAGCCACACCTCGCCGTCGATGATGCGTGCGTACGCATCGGCGATCTGCACCTGGCCGGTGCGGAGGCTCTTGACCTCGCTCCCGTGCAGCACGATGCCCGCCTCGACCACGTCGAGAATCGCGTAGTCGTGGCGTGCCTTGCGATTGCTCGCGAGAACTGCGTTCGGTGCCTTTGCCATGGGTCAAATGAGCGTAGCGGTAGCCTCCAGAACCGATGTCCGAGAGCAATGTCCCGAGCGTGTCGATTCCTGCGGAATCACTGGACCAGATCGCTGCGCACGCGTTCGCCTGCTTCCCCGAGGAGTGCTGCGGACTGCTGGTGGGGGACCGATCGTCGAACACCACCGTCCGCTTCGTGCCGACGACCAACGTGGCGCACTCGGCGAAGGTGTACACGATCGACCCGAAGGAGCACCTTCGCGCGGAACTCGCGGCAGAGGCTGACGGCCTCGAGGTGGTCGGTGTCGTGCACAGCCACACCCACACCGAGGCGTACCCCAGTCCCACCGATGTTGCCCAGGCGGTGGACCCCGGCTGGCACTACGTGATCGTCACGCTCATGCGTGGAGTGGCCGAACCCCGCAGCTACCTCATCGCCGACGGCGGAATCACCGAAGAAACCATCATTTCGGTGTGACTCCGGCCGAATGGGGCGGCAAGGGGGTGACAACCGCCCGGCCCATGGTTACAATTCCGACAGGATTTGTCGGGAATAGACCCGCAGCCCCGGTGGGTTGCAACAAGGGTCAACGAGCCATCGGAAGGGGGCGCACATGTCAATCGCGGATGTCCGCCGCAACGGCGGGTCGATCTTCGTGCTGAACTCCGCATTGGACCTCATCGGCAACACGCCGATGGTGGACGTGTCGAACCTGTCGCCGAACCCGAACGTGCGCATCGTCGCCAAGCTCGAGAGCCAGAACCCCTACGGCTCGGTCAAGGACCGCATCGCAAAGGCCATGATCGAGGACGCGGAGCGCACCGGCCGCCTCGTGCCCGGCCAGCGCATCGTGGAACCGTCATCGGGCAACACCGGCATCGCCCTGGCCGCCATCGCGAAGATGAAGGGCTACCCGATCACCATCCTCATGCCGACCTCGGTGTCCATCGAGCGTCGCCAGATGCTGGAGGTCTTCGGGGCTGAGATCATCCTCACTCCCGGTGAGGAAGGTTCGAACGGTGCGGTCAAGCGCGCGCAGGAACTGGCCGCCCAGCACCCCGAGTGGTGCTTCCTCTACCAGTACGGCAACGATGCGAACCCCCGCGCGCACTACGAGACAACCGGCCCGGAAATCGTCCGCGACTGCCCGGAGATCACGCACTTCGTCGCCGGTCTCGGCACCAGCGGCACCCTGATGGGCGTGGGCAAGTACCTGAAGGAACAGAACCCGGACGTGAAGGTGGTCGCCATCGAGCCGCCGCTCGGCGAGCGTGTCGAGGGACTGCGCAATCTTGACGACGGTTACATCCCGCCGGTGTTCGACAACTGGCACGGCCGCCAGCTTCTCGATCGCAAGCGCGTGGTGCGCCCGCGTGAGTCGATCGAATGGACGCGGCGCCTGGTGCAGGAATGCGGCATTTTCGCAGGCCTCTCGTCGGGCGCGTCGCTCGCCGGGGCCATCAAGGTGGCCGGTGAGATCGAAGAGGGAACCATCGTGTTCATCGTGTGTGACGGCGGCTGGAAGTACCTCTCCACCGGTGCCTACACCGCGGATCTCGACGAGGCCGAGAAGGCCGCCGAACAGATCATCTACTTCTGAGCCGTCGCTTGCTTTCCGGCCTCATCGGCCGATCACGAGCACCACGAGACCGGCGACCACGATCCCTGCGGCCGTCACACGTCGCTTGATCCCCTCCTCGCCCAGGTATCTGGTGCCGACCAGGGCAACGATGACCACGCTGGATTCACGCAGTGCTGTCACGTAACCCACGGGTGCACGTCGCACGGCCAGCATCACCATCCAGTAGGTGAGCGCACTGGCCGCACCTGCGGCGGCGAAATTCATCCACGACGTTCTCATCGCCGCCATCATCTGTTGGCGCTTGCCCGCCATCAGGCCGTGCAGCGTGGTGAAGAACCCGGTGGTGGTGAAGATGAGGAGCGCATACACGTGACCGTCGTTCACTCGCGACCCATGGCTGTCGACGAGCGAGTAGCACGCGATGAACGAACCCACGATGACCGCAGCACGGACGTGCGCGTTGTCGGCGTGCCCTGCGAGCAGCATGATGCCGCCGATCGCGATGAGGATGCCGAGGACCATCAACGGGGACAGGTGGTCGTCGAGGAACAGCACACCGCCCACGGCGGCGAGCAACGCCCCGGAGCCGCGTGCAATCGGGTACGTCACCGAGAAGTCGGCGAGGTCGTACGAACGCGCGAGGGCGACGATGTAATACAGATGGATCAACCCGCTCGCGACCGCGGGCCACCACACGAAATCCTCCGGCAGGCCGACGATGACGGTGATGACGATCCCGCCGATGCCCGCCATGGTCATCTGGCCCCAGAGCGCGATCCACCTGTCACCGCTCTGCTTCACCCACAGGTTCCAGCCGGCATGCAGCACCGCCGCGGCAAGGGCGAGAAGCGTCGCGGTCAGCACGGGAACCGACACTACGCCTAGCCTTGGGGAATGTCCGCGACCGCTTCGCAACCCATCGGGATGTTCGATTCCGGTTTCGGCGGTCTCACCGTGGCGCGCGCGGTCATCGACCTGCTCCCGAACGAGGACCTCGTGTACATCGGCGACACCGGTCGTTACCCGTACGGGCCGCGCCCGATGGACGAGGTGCGCGGGTTCGCGCGCGAGATCGCATGGAGCCTGGTCCGGGAGCACAACGCGAAGGTGATCGTGGTCGCGTGCAACACGGCCGCCGCCGCGGCGTTCGACCAGCTCCGCACGGAACTGCCGGTGCCGGTCATCAGTGTGGTCGAGCCCGGTGCGCGGGCCCTCTCGCTCGCCACCCGCAGCGGGAAAGTGGGCGTCATCGGCACGGTCGGGACCATCGCCTCCGGTGCGTACCAACGCGCCCTCGAGTCGGTCGATGCAGACCTCGATCTCACCGCATGTGCATGCCCCGGATTCGTCGAGTTCGTCGAACGGGGCCAGACGACCGGTGACGAAGTCGTGCTGCTTGCCGAGAGGCTCCTGGCGCCCGTCGTGAGTGCAGGCGTCGACTCGCTTCTCCTCGGTTGCACGCACTACCCGTACCTCTCCCGCGTGATCGGTGACGTGATGGGCCCGCGTGTCGTGCTCGTCAGCAGTGCCGACGAGACCGCATTCGCACTTGCACAGTTGATGCGCGAGGAAAAGATGGGTTCGCACCCGGCACGGCGGGGCACCCACACGTTCCTGTCGTCAGGGGACGTCGAATGGTTCGCGGAACTCGGCCGCAGGTTGCTGGGCCCGGAACTGATGCAGGCGGGACGCTGGTCGACCAACTAGACAAGTGGTCATGAGCAGACCCGACGGCCGCACCCCGGACCAACTACGCCCCGTTTCCTTCCAGCGCGACTTCACCGAGATGTCGGCGGGGTCCGTTCTCGTCAGCTTCGGTCGCACGCGTGTCCTGTGCACGGCTTCGATCGACGAGGACGTCCCGCGCTGGATGAAGGGGTCAGGCAAGGGGTGGGTCACCGCCGAGTACTCGATGCTCCCCGGTTCGTCACCCGAGCGGGTCGACCGCGAGGCGGCCAAGGGCAAGCAGAGCGGTCGCACCGTCGAGATCCAGCGTCTCATCGGCCGCTCGTTGCGCGCGGCATGCGACATGTCGTTGCTCGGCGAACGACAGGTGCAGGTGGACTGCGACGTGCTGCAGGCCGACGGTGGCACGCGCACGGCGAGCATCTGCGGTGGCTACCTGGCCCTCCATGACGCGCTCACGCGTCTCGTGCAGAACGGTGCCATCAAGCAGCACCCGTTGCACTCGCACTGCGGTGCGATCTCCGTTGGGATCCACAACGGAACCCCCATTCTCGACCTTCCGTACGTGGAGGACTCCACTGCCGAGGTCGACATGAACGTGGTCATGCTGCGTCCCGTGAACGGCGGCGAGGCGAAGTTCGTCGAGGTGCAGGGCACCGCAGAGGGCCTGGCGTTCTCGCGCGGCGACCTCGATTCGTTGCTTGAGCTCGCCCACAGCGGGCTCGACCGGATCTTCGACCTGCAGTCCGGGCTCATCGCGACACCACCGGACCCGCGCCCGATCGGTCGCTGAACGCATGCGCATCGTCTGCGCCAGCGCCAACCCGAGGAAGGTCGAGGAGATGTCGCGGTTGATGCCGCGCCGCGTGGAGTTCCTCCCGCGACCCGATGGCATCGGTGACGTCGAGGAGACGGCGCCCACCCTGCAGGGCAACGCGATCATCAAAGCGGTCGAGGTGGCGAACTTTGCCGAGGCGTGGGCGATCGCCGACGACACGGGTCTCGAGGTGGACGCCCTCGGCGGGGCACCGGGGGTCTTGTCCGCACGGTACGCAGGGGAGCCGGCCGACGACGCGGCGAACCGCCGCAAGTTGCTCGCCGAGCTCGACGGTGTCGCCGACCGTTCCGCCCGCTTCCGCACCGTCGTCGCACTCGTGTCGTGGCAGGGTGACATGCACTACGTGACGGGGGAGTGCGACGGGACGATCGCCGACAGCGAACGCGGTGCGAACGGCTTCGGCTACGACTGCCTGTTCGTCCCGGCGGACGGCGACGGTCGCACGTTCGCCGAGATGACCCCGGAGGAGAAGGATGCAATCTCGCACCGGGCACGGGCGATGGCACAGATTCCCGGTCTGATCGCACGCATCACCGGCTCCGCGCCGGAGTGACTCACCAGCCGCGCAGGTCGATGGGCCACGTGCCGAGGACGTTGCCGTAGGTTTCGGCCACATAGGCAACGTCGTGCATAGCCATCGTGGGGTCGATGTGGGCCGGCGTCACGAAGACGCGTTCGCCCACCTTCGGCTGCGGTGTTCCCTCGTTCGGCGAGAACGTGATGTGCTCGTCGCTGCAGAACCACACGCTGTGCCCGTCGATGGACGGGTTCCCGTGGTCCATGCCCAGCGACTTGAGCCCGACGTCGCACACGGACCAGGAACCGTTCGCCGAGATGACGGTGCCGACGACCCACATTGCCTGCGCGAAGGGGCTGCCGAGCTGGCCGTACTGGCTGTCCATCAGCGCGTAACTGCCCGCCTGCACCTCGTTCACCGTGGTGCCGGCGAACATGTCGTAGGTGCCGGTGCCTCCTGCCGACACGATGTCGCCGCCGACATCGGCGTGCGCGGCAGCGAGCAGCGCCATCGCATCATGGACCTTCTGCTTCTTTTCCGCGCGGTCGGCGACCATCATCAGGTGACCCTCGTACCCCATGACGCCACGCACGGTGATGCCCCGCACGCGGGCGGAATCGGCCAGCCACCCCGCATCCTCCGGCGCGATCCCGCAGCGCGGGAGACCGACGTTCACGTCGATGAGGATGTTGCGGATGCCCGCCCTGTCAGCCGCGTCGAGTGTGTCCCGCGAGTCAACGGCCACGGTGATGAGCACGTCGTCCTGTGCGGCAGCGAGTGCGGCGAGTCGTTGCGGGTCGACGGTCTCGTTGGCGAGCAGCAGGTCGTTGCCCACGCCGGCCCTGACGAGACCGAGGATCTCGCGCGGCGTCGCGCACGTGAACGAATTGTGACCCTTCAGCACCTGCTCCGCCGCGATGCCCGATGACTTGTGGGCCTTCACGTGCGGCCGCAGGCGATGGCCGGGGTGGACGGCGACCATGGCGTCGAGGTTCCGTCTCATGATCTCGATGTCGATGACAACCGCGGGCGTGGGGAGATCGTTGATGTGCACGTGCCGGTGAAGGGACTCGAACCCCCAACACGCAGGACCTAAACCTGCTGCCTCTGCCAATTGGGCTACACCGGCGTGTGGGCACAGGGTACCCGCGCGGGTGTCATGGTGGCAGACTGTGAAGGTGACTCTTGCTGATGCTTCCCTCGACACGAACACGCTCATCTCCCAGTTGGGACTCGCCGATTCGGTGGTGGACACGGCGTCGCTCGAGAACAGCGTCAAGCGGTTCGCGGCCCAGAACATCGTTCTGCCGACGTTCGCCCAACTGGCCGACCCATCGACCATCGACCCTTCGGTCACGAAGGGTGTCGACAAGAACGCAGCCGACCCGCGCAACCTCTTCCGCGTCCACTGGTACAACGACCTGAACGGTGACCGGGTGGACGTCCCGAGCCACGTCGTCCTGCCGTCGTCGCTCACCGGTGTCGACAGCCCGATCATCGTGGTGTTCGGCGATCGATTCCCCATGATCACCGCCCACAAGGTGCTGGCCGCCTACTCGTGCTTCGCGCCGCGCGTCATCACCGGCCAGTTCGACCCCACCCGTCACCGCGCCGTCTGGCCGTCCACCGGCAACTATGCCCGCGGGGGCATCGCCATCAGCCGTCTCATGAACTCGCGCGGCGTCGCCGTTCTCCCCGCAGGCATGTCGAAGGAACGTTTCGACTGGCTCGACCGCTGGGTCACCGACCCGGCAGACGTGGTGCGCACCCCGGGCACCGAGAGCAACGTCAAGGAGATCTACGACGCCTGCAACGAGATGGCGAAGGACCCCGGCAATTTCATCCTGAACCAGTTCTGCGAGTTCGGCAACCCGGTCGGTCACTACGAGGTGACAGGCCGAGCGCTGGCCCATGCGTACGAGCACGTGAAGGCGAACGGCCACTCGAACCTGCGCCTCGCCGCTTTCACGTCCGCCACCGGTTCCGCCGGCACGATCTCGGCCGGCGATCGTCTGAAGGACGTCTACGGCACGAAGATCGTCGCGGTCGAGGCGCTCGAGTGCCCCACGATGCTGGAGAACGGTTTCGGCGAGCACAACATCCAGGGCATCGGCGACAAGCACATCCCGCTCATCCACAACGTGATGAACACGGACCTCGTCGTCGGCGTTTCGGACAAGGCGACGGACGAGCTGGACGTCGTATTCAACACCCCGGCGGGGCAGAAGTACCTGTCGGACCGTCATGGCGCGTCCGCCGGACTCATCGACGCTCTCACGCACTTCGGGTTCTCGTCCATCTGCAACGTCATCGCGGCCATAAAGACCGCCAAGATGCTGAACCTCGGCGCGAACGATGCCATCGTCACCGTGGCAACAGACGGGAGCGCGCTGTACCCGAGCGAGCGCGAGAAGACGATTGCCCGTCGTTACTCGAACAACTTCACGGCTGTTGACGCAGCCGAGGCCGTGGGCGAACATCTGTCGTCCATCGACACGGGCAACATGATCGAGTGCACCGAACGCGACCGCAACCGCATCTTCAACCTCGGGTACTACACATGGGTCGAGCAGCAGAACACGCCGCTCGACGTGTTCGAGGCCCGTCGCTCGCAGGTCTTCTGGCGCGGTCTGCGCCGCTACGCACCGGTGTGGGACGAACTCATCGTCGAGTTCAACGCCCGCGTCGCAAAGGCCAGCTGACGCGGCCATGACGGTGATGGACCGTCCCGTAGTCACGGGCATGGTCTGTGCCGCGTGCGACACGGTCCTGCCGGTCTCGTCGAACGTCCTCGTCTGCCCGCACGCGACACCCGACGACCACCACCACGTCCTGCATTTCGTCTCCGATGTCGCGCCCTTCAGGCCGGTTGATGACGACAATCCGTTCGTCGCGTACCGCAGGTACCTCGCGGTCGATGCGCACGGCGAGGCAATCGGACTCTCGGACGACCGGAGACTCGGGATCATCACCGATCTCGACGCACGGGTGGCGGCGGTCTGCGGCACGGGCTTCCGCAAGACACCGTTGACCCGTTCGGCCGGGTTGTCGGATCACCTCGGATTCACCGTGACCGGTGGAGTCTGGGTGAAGGACGAGACGAACAACGTCGCCGGCTCGCACAAGGCGCGGCACCTGTTCACCGAGATGGTGCAGTTGCTGATGTCAGAGGATGCTGGTGTCTCCCGGTGGTCACCGACGTCGCGTCCGCGTCTCGCCATCGCGTCATGCGGCAATGCCGCAATCGCCGCCTCGACGATCGCACGGGCTGTGGAGTGGCCGATCGACGTGTTCGTCCCGCCGTCGGCATCGACCGCCGTGCTGGGGACGCTCTCCACGCTCGGTGCAACGGTCACCGTGTGCCCGCGCCGCGAGTCGGACCCGGCCGGTGACCCGTGCGTGTTCCGGTTCCGAGAGGCCGTCGCCGCCGGGTCAGTCCCGTTCGGCGTGCAGGGAACGGAGAACGCGTGGTGCCGCGACGGTGGCCGCACCATCGGGTGGGAGATCACCGACGTCATGGACCACCGTGCGGACCGTGTCTTCGTGCAGGTGGGCGGCGGCGCGTTCGCTGCCTGC
Source organism: Actinomycetota bacterium (assembly GCA_041176025.1). Taxonomy (GTDB): domain Bacteria; phylum Actinomycetota; class Acidimicrobiia; order Acidimicrobiales; family Ilumatobacteraceae; genus UBA2093. The sequence continues at coordinate 9,304 of JBEDDY010000019.1, forward strand.
ATCGGGTCAGCACTGAAGTCCGCGGGCGTCCACCCGATGCTGCACGCCGTGCAGGCCGCCGGCTGTGCGCCCCTGGAGCGAGCGTGGCGCCGCGCGATCGCCACCGGCGGCGTGCACAACGTCGGTGTCCGA
>JBEDDY010000020.1:0-6973 GCA_041176025.1 Actinomycetota bacterium
ACCCTCGGTCTCGGCGATGCGTCCGGTCATCACGTCGTAGTCGACCGCGTTGATGCGGGCCTTCGCCCAGCGCGATGTCGCGGATGCATCGTCGCACACACGGACCGGGATCGACGCAATCGGACCCGAGTCGGTGTTCACGGTGATGTGCGCACCGGGTGCCGGCTTCGGTGCGCGGCCCCACAGGGTGACAACGGCGCCGGGGTAGATGTCGGGCGCCAGGTGCGGTGCCTGGTCCGACAGGCCGTCCATGGCGAGTGATGCGTTGCGGTGTGCGGGGGTGTTGATGCGCTCGCACACCTGCTTGGCGACCTCGCCGACGCGGTGCTCCGAGGACACGTTCGCGAACCATCCGTTCGCGGCGAGCGTCTCCAGGTAGCCGTTCATCGTCTGGCCGATGCCGACCACGATCACGCGGGCCCCGCGCAACTCGATCTCGCGCTGGCGCGCCGCCGTTGCCTCGTCGCCATAGGCGCCGTCGGTGATCAGCAGCACCACACGCTCGATCCCGTCGGAGTCCTCCATGTCCTCCAATAGGCCGAGTGCGGCGCCGCTCGCAGTGATGGCGCGGTCGAGTTCTGTGCCACCGCGGGAGTGGACCTTTTCCAGCTGACGCTTCAGCGCGGCCTTGGTCGTGCCGGTTGCGTTCACGAAGCCGTGCCCGCAGGCATCAAGTGCCTCGACGACGGAGTCGAACGTGAGGACGTGGACGAGGTCGTCCTTGTCGAGCGCGTCGATTGCGTCGACGGCAACACGGATGCCGGACTTCATGTCGGTGTCGCCCATGCTGCCCGAGCGGTCAAGCAGGATCGAGAGCGCGCGGCGCTTGCGCATCCCGGTGGTGGGTTGGGCGTTCGTGCGGATGACGACCTCGACGGTGCCGATTTCCGGGTTGTCGTCATCAGGGGTCCACTTTGCGTCCATGGACTCCTCGTCGACCTCCCAGCGCAGGATGATGTCGCGGTCCAGCGAGAAGTCGGTGATGCGTGCAGACACGGGGGAGAGCTCGGCGTCCTCGACCGTGTCGCACACCAGTTCCGCGACGGGTCCGGCGAACGTGATGTCCACGAGGGAACCCACGTGGACGTCGCCGGCGTGGCGCGGCGGGTTCAGCGCGTCCGCGTTCGGCGTGCCGTCGGGGACGTAGCGCGGACGGATCAGGGTGGGGAAGCGGACCTGTGCCTCGGTGCCGTCGCGCTTCACGGTGTCGTGGACGACGGTCTCGATGGTGATGGTCTCGCCAGGGTGGATGTTGCCGACCGTCGTCTGGAAGATCTCCGCGGCGTCCTGTTCCATCAGCATGGCGGTCTGGCCCTTCGCCAGTGCCTCCTCGTACTCGACCCTCGCCTGGCCACGTTCCTTCATCTCGGCGACGATGATGCGGTCACCGATGTGCATGACCACCCTGTTCACCGCACCGCCCACCGGCAGCGGGAACGTGTACACGGCCTCCATCGCCTCCTCGAGCGAGTTGACGAATTCCTGGGTGACGGTCCACACCACGCCGGTGCCGTCGATGCGTCCCTTGATGTCGACGCGGCCGAGCGGCAGTTCGATGTCGCCCGCGCGCACGCTCGAGCCGGTGATGTCCTGGGTGAGTGTCATGTTCATGTGTGTTCCTTCTTTCGTTCTTCTGTGCAGTGTCGGTCTGGGTCAGTCGCCGAGAACCCGACTGAGGGCATCGCGCACCGTCTGCATTTCCTGCGCGGTGGGCTGGAGATCGGTGAAACCGGAGATGACCACCGTGGGCGACAACCGGAACGACCAGCCCCGGTCAGTCGTCGTCGACGGCAGGGTGGCGGCCAGTTCCAGGCGGGACTCGCGTGCGACGTTCGCGAGACGCCACGAGCTGTCGACTGTCGTCGAGCGGAACGTGGGGATCTGCTTCAGCGACTGGCCGAGTGACTGGGCACGGCGGATGCGGATCAGGTCGTTCACGTGGTCACGGGTCCACAGGCTGCGTCCGCCCTCGCGCACCGGGGGTCGAACGAGGCCGAGGGTGACGTAGTAACGCACGTTCCGCTCGGTCAATTCGCTGGCGACACGGCCGTCGGCAACGGACATGTCAGCGACGGCCGTGTTCGTGGCGGCGATCAGTTCGTCGAGAGTCATCAGTTCCTGCATGGCTGTCATATTAACAGCAATTACTGCCAATCCAACACTGAACTCCGATTTTCACGATTTCCCTTGTGGGACAAGTGTTCGGGAGGCCTGTCTCGCTGACAGCCATGGGCTGTGCCGGGGGTACTGTCAACCCATGACAGCCATTCCTGCCGTCCCGTCCACCCTTCCCGCCACCCTCGGCGCCCTGCGGGCCTCCGGCTGGCAGAGCATCGCGGTCAAGGAGGAACTGCGCCGCAACGCCGTGCGCAACATCGAGAACGGCCAGCCGTTGTTCGAGGGCGTGATGGGCTACGAGGACACCGTCATGCCGCAGCTCGAGAACGCGCTGCTCGCCGGCCACGACGTCGTGTTCCTCGGCGAGCGCGGCCAGGCGAAGACGCGCATGATCCGTTCGCTCACGGGCCTGCTGGACGAGTGGATGCCGATCATCGCCGGCAGCGAGATCAACGACGACCCGTACAACCCGGTGTCGAAGCACGCGCGTGACCTCGTCGAGTCTCTCGGTGACGACGCACCGATCGCATGGGTGCACCGCAGCGAGCGGTTCGGCGAGAAGCTGGCCACGCCCGACACCTCGATTGCCGATCTCATCGGCGAGGTCGACCCCATCAAGGTCGCAGAGGGTCGTTACCTAAGTGACGAACTCACGCTGCACTACGGACTCGTGCCGCGCACGAACCGTGGCATCTTCGCCATCAACGAACTTCCCGACCTCGCCGAGCGCATCCAGGTGGGCCTGTTGAACGTGCTCGAGGAACGCGACGTGCAGATCCGTGGCTACAAGATCCGCCTGCCTCTCGACGTCATGCTCGTGGCGTCGGCGAACCCCGAGGACTACACGAACCGCGGCCGCATCATCACGCCGCTGAAGGACCGTTTCGGTTCGCAGATCCGCACGCACTACCCGCTCGAGGTCGAGACCGAGATCGCGATCATGCGCCAGGAGGCCCGTCCCGCAAGCATCGGTGACGTCTCCGTGTCGATGCCCGAATTCATGGAGGAGATCATCGCCGAGTTCTCGCAGCTCGCACGCCGCAGCAGCAACGTGAACCAGCGCAGTGGTGTGTCGGTGCGACTGTCCGTCAGCAACTACGAGTCGATCTGCGCGAACGCCGTGCGCCGTGCGCTGCGTGCCAAGGAGAAGGACGTGGCCCCGCGCATCAGCGACGTGTTCGAGGCACTGCCCGCATCCACGGGCGGCAAGGTGGAGATCGAGGCACTCGAGGAGGGCCGTGAGGGCGCAATCCTCAAGCAGCTCATCAGCCAGGCGGTGCTGAACGTCTTCAAGCGCCGCGTCCCCGGCGACAAGGTTCGTGACGTCATTGCGGCCTTCGACGAGGGTGCATCGGCGCACGCCGGCGAGGACATCCCCAGTGCGGAACTCGCCCAGCTCGTGGGCACGATCCCTGCACTGCGCGAACCGGTTCTCGGCCTGACCGGGGGCAAGGAGTCCCCGGCACTCGCGGCGAGTGCCATCGAGTTCATCTTCGAGGGTCTGCACCTGAACAAGCGACTCAACAAGGACGAATCCGGCACACGCGCCACCTACCGGGCACGGGCATAGGGAAGAAACCGGGAAAGGTCAGCGACGTGTCGGTGTCACATCACGAACGGCGAGCGCGTCCACAGCTCGCCCGTGTCGTTGCGTGCGGCAAGTCGCGGCTCGCCGCTGAGTGCCACCACCTCGATGGCCTCGTTCAGGCCGCGCAGGTGGAGGGCCTCGTGTGGCGTCGTGTCGACGCCGTCGGGCAGGTTGTCCACCTGGTCGGCGGGGATCAACACCTCGAACGCGCTCGCAGCGTCGCAGATGCGGGCGGCCATGTTCACGGCGGTGCCGATGTAGTCGTCACCCTCGAACAGCAGCGCGTCGCCGGTCACGATGCCCACGCGCACCGACAGGGGCGCGCACGCGGCACCGCTCTGCTTCTGCAGCCTCAGTGCGAACGCAACAGCATCACGCTGGTCCACCGCCACGATCATGCAGCCGTCGCCCAGCCATTTTGCGATGCGCACGCCCGTGTCGCTGGCGAGGTCGCGGGTCACACGGCGCCAGTTGGCCAGCAGCGCACCGGCGGCAACGTCACCGTTGTTGGTGGTGTAGTTGGTGAAGCCGGAGATGTCGACGAAAACGAAGGTCCTGGGTACGCGCATGTCGCCCCCCACGATAGAGCACGGGGTGTGGCGTAATGGCGGCGAGATTCACGTACAGCAAGTGGGACGGCACGCAGAAGGGTTTCGACCTCGATGCGGAGTCGATCCTTCAGGAACTCACGGACGAACTGCTGTACCACGGTGACCTGAACTCGGCCCTGCGGCAGTTGATGCGGGACGGCATGACAGACAAGGACGGCAACCGAATAGAGGGTCTTCGCGACCTGATGGAGCGCATCAGGCAGCGACGCGAGGAGATCGAGGACAGCGGTGACCTCGGCGGCGTCTACAGCGAGATTGCCGATGCGCTGAAGGACATCCTCGACGAAGAACGCCACACCATCGAGAACGACCTCCGCCAGGCAGAGGCATCGGGCGACGATCGCCGCGCTGAGAACGCGCGCAACTCGGCGATGGAGCGCAACTTCCGGCTGGACATGATGCCCGACGACCTCGCGGGCATGGTCCGCGAGATGCAGAACTACGACTTCCAGTCACAGGACGCGCAGCAACGTTTCGACGAGCTCATGGACAAGCTGAAGAACCAGCTGATGCAGCAGATGGTCGACCAGATGTCGGACGCGATGCAGAACATGAAGCCCGAGGACATGGCCCGAATGAAGGACATGATGTCGGCGCTGAACGAGATGATCGAGAAGCGCGACAGGGGCGAGGACCCCGGGTTCGAGAAGTTCATGGAGGAGTACGGCGACTTCTTCCCTGAGAACCCCGAGACACTCGACGAGCTCCTCGAGCAGATGGCGAAGCGCATGCAGCAGATGCAGGCGATGATGAACTCGATGACGCCCGAGCAGCGCCAGCAACTGCAGGAGCTGTCGCAGCAGATGCTCGGGGACATGGACCTCGAGTTCGAGATGCAGCGCCTCAGCCAGAACCTGCAGTCGCTCTACCCGCAGCAGGGTTGGCAGCAGAGCTACGACTTCAACGGCCAGGACCAGATGGGCATGCAGCAGGCGATGGACGCAATGGCCGAACTGGGTGAGCTGCAGCAGATGGAGGGCATGCTCCGCCAGGCGACGAATCCTGCCCAGCTCGCCGAGGTGGACCTCGACAAGGTGCGCAATTCGTTGGGCGAGGAAGCCGCGAATTCGCTGGAGAAACTGGCCGAACTCACGAAAATGCTCGAGGACGCAGGCCTCGTGAACCGCAAGGAGGGCAAGCTCGAGCTGACCCCGCGGGGCCTGCGCGCCATCGGCAACAACTCCCTGAAGGAACTGTTCAGCAACCTGTCGAAGGACAAGTTCGGCCAGCACAAGATGAACAAGGACGGCAGCGGACACGAGCGCTCGTACAACTCGAAGGCGTACGAGTTCGGCGACCCGTTCCGCCTCGACCTCAACCAGACGATCCGCAACGCACTGCGCCGCCAGGGCAGCGGCACCCCGGTGCGGCTCACGCCGGAGGACTTCGAGATCGAGCAGACCGAGCACAACACACGCGCTGCGACCGTGTTGATGATCGACCTGTCGATGTCCATGCCGATGCGCGGCAACTTCGTGCCCGCGAAGAAGGTCGCGATGGCGCTGCACTCGCTGATGAGTTCGCAGTTCCCCCGCGACTTCCTCGGGCTCGTCGGTTTCAGCGAGACTGCGCACGTCCTGACCCACGAGCAATTGCCCGAGGTCAGTTGGGACCTTGCGTACGGCACCAACATGCAGCACGGCCTGAAGCTTGCCCGTCAGATGCTCGGCCGCCAGACGGGGACCAAGCAGATCATCATGATCACCGACGGCGAACCCACCGCCCACATCACCCAGTCGGGCCAGGTGTTCTTCAACTACCCGCCGGTCCGCGAGACACTCGAGTCCACGCTGCGCGAGGTGGTGCGGTGCACGAAGGACAACATCCGCATCAACACGTTCGTGCTGGACGCGACCCAGTCACTGCGTCACTTCATCGAGCAGATGACCCAGATCAACAACGGACGTGCGTTCTTCACCGACCCGGACAATCTCGGTAGTTACGTCCTCGTCGATTTCCTCGAAAACAGGCGGAAAATGGCCCGTTCGGGGCGCTGACACGCCAAATCCCCCGTGAAATCAGGGGTATTTATCCACAGATGTCGGGAAAGCCTTGATTTGCTTGGGTTTCCACTTGCACATCAGCGGATTTCTTGGCACAATGACACCGCTGTAATTACAAAGCCGTCAGATGATGTCGAGCTTCCACGTGGAACTCGAGTCGGTGCGGCCACTGCTGGGAGGCAACAAAGTGCACGGAGATGCGGATTCATTGAGTCAAGAACGTGGTTGGCAGGACCAAGCCAACTGCCTGGGTGTCGACCCGGATCTGTTCTTCCCCGAGCGCGGTGCCAGCACCCGCGAAGCCAAGGAAGTGTGCCGCGGTTGCGTGGTGCGCGAGGACTGCCTTGAGTACGCACTCGCCAACGGCGAGAAGTTCGGCATCTGGGGCGGTTTGTCAGAGCGTGAGCGTCGTCGCCTGCGCCGTCAGCGCGCCCAGGCCACGCGCAGCATCACCGTCGTCAACGGCTGATCCCCGCCGCCGCAAGGCGCGCCTCGATCGTGCGGTCTTCCGACAGGTCCAGCTCCTCCCAGCGACCCCGCGGAATCCCGGACAGAACACCGGCGGGAACAAGGCCCACCAGTTCGGCATGCGAGACCGCAACACCATGACGTGCCGCACACTCGACGACCCGGTCGAACGCCTGCATCGGGCC